>JBCCJB010000407.1:0-3927 GCA_039028015.1 Planctomycetota bacterium | reverse complement strand
CGTTGTTGCAGAAAGCAAACGCGTGGAGTCAGATCATCAAGATCGGCCGGACCCATTTGATGGATGCAACCCCTTTGACGCTTGGCCAGGAATTTGGCGGTTTCGCGCGACAGATCGAGTGTTCAATGCGTCGTGCAGTCGCCGCACGTGACGCCGTGCTAGAACTGCCCGTTGGCGGCACAGCGGTAGGAAGTGGGATTAACACGCATCCCGAATTTGGCGCCCGCGTGGCGACCAATCTGGCGGAACAGACAGGGATCGCGTTCATTGAGGCCGTCAATCATTTCGAGGGTAACGCGAACCGTGACGGTATCGTCGATTCGCATGGTAGTCTCAAGTGCATCGCTCAGACGCTGTTGGGCCTAGCCAATAACATTCGCTGGCTTGGCAGCGGGCCGAGGTGCGGGTTTTACGAGGTGAAACTACCGACGCGGCAGCCGGGCAGCTCGATCATGCCCGGCAAAGTCAACCCGGTTTTATGTGAGTCAATGATGCAACTGGCTGCTCGGGTCATTGGCAATGACACCACGATTACGGTCAGTGGTGGTTGCGGCGGTAACTTTCAACTCAACATCATGATGCCGGTGATGGCCCACACGATTCTCGAGTCCATCGAATTGTTATCCGGCGGCTGCGATGCGTTTGTTGAGTTTTGCCTAGACGGCATGGAGCCCAATGAAGCGTCGTGCGAGGCTGCTGTTGAACAAAGCCTTTCGATGTGCACCAGTTTGAATCCATTGATTGGCTACGAACAAGCCGCTGCGCTCGCGAAAGAAGCTTTTAAAACGGGACAAACCATTCGCGAGCTATGCGAGCAAAAACAGATTCTACCACCCGATCAGTTGGCCGCCGCGCTCGACCCTATGACGATGACGCAGCCCCAGGCTTAGGCAACACACCGCGTTACAAGATGGGTTGGTTTTTTGATTTGCCGATGCGGTGTGCGTTCAAGCGATAGCCGCAGACTGTTCGGTTGATCCGGTCAAATTCGACTATGCATTTCGTTGACGAAGCTATCTTTGTAGTTCGGCCAGTTGCTTAGCCAGGGCTGTTGTGTCATGGCACAGTAACGCCGCGTCAGTCTCGGGAGTCTGTCCAAGCAACTGCTGGAGTAGTTGGATTTGACCGGCCAGTTTGCCTTCTTCTCGTCCCTCTTCGCGGCCTTCAGCGCGTGCTCCTGAAATGGCCCATTCGTAATCTCGCTGTGCTTTTTCACGTTGATCATACATCTGCTTATTCTCAGTTTTGGCGGAGATCGTCTCGATGGCTAGGCCCGCTGCGAAGACTCACACACTGGCTAATTTATCCAGCATGATTGGGTCATAGATGGACGGTGACATGGGATCCGCTCCGAGGGTTCCGCGCAGTGTTCCCAGGTAATCACCCGATTGCGCTTTGTGCTTCATAGATGTTGCGTAGGCGAGTCGAGCCGGTAGGTCGAGTCTAGCGACGGATTCATCGTGACCCCTGCGATTCATAAACGCTTCGATGCGTTGTTCCATGGATCGCCAGTGTTCGACTTCGCGATGTTGCTTAGCCTGCAGTCGACGACCGTACCAATCGCTTTGCAACAATGCGTCCCGAGTGAACAAGTCGCGAACTTCCGCATCGTCAATCGTATGCCCTTTGTGGGTTCCGTTGATCATGATGTCCAAAATTGCTCGTAGCGGCGGGCATGCCAAATCAAAACCGCCGTCGTCTTGATAGATTTTCGCGACGCGCTGATGAGCCTCGGTGATGTGCAAGATACCGTCGGCAAAGGAATCCAGATCCTGGGTTTCGGGTCGCAAAATCGACTCAGTAAAGACTTTTGCCGGGTTGTCAAACACGCGCGCCAAATACGTCCGCACAAATTTCTCGGTGATGCGGTAGCCAAGCCGACTGGCTGGAATCGATTGACCGCGGTGTTCAAAGTCGTCAATCCGTTCGAGCATGCCCTGATCAATCATGTGCTGCGGATCGCGTTCATCGGGTGTCATGCGGCACCAAACTTCGGGAATGAGCAACGAAATATCGTGGCCCACTTCAAAGTCCGGGCCGATGTGGCCGGCGGGCGTGCTGAAGCCTCCCAAGCCGGTCAAGATTAAGGAGACAATCGTGTTGTTGAGATCGATCGCGGGGTGCAATGCGTTGAAGGGACCCTTGGTCAGTGCGCCTTCGCTGCCCGCACCGGTCGTGCTGGGCGATTTGCCAGTCAACGAACACACATAGTCCATACATAGTTCGGGCAGTTCCTGATAATGCAGCGGGGAATAGACGGCCAGCGAACGAATGCCCGCTTCGCGATTCGGCGGATTGTTACGTCGTCCCGATAAGACAGCCGCAACGGGTGTGTGAATGGGCTCGTCCGATCCAAGTTTGCGAAATAGCTGCATGCCACGCATAGCCACGTACGTTGCTTCCGCAAACACCATGTCTGGGCGGTCCTGCAAATAGCGCGGATTCTTGGTTGGTTTGCCACCAACCAATCGCGGGTCTGCGGTGCTAACAACGTAGCCGGAACCTTTCGCCACCGCCGTTTTCAATAGGCCAGCCATAGGAGGCGTGAACTTGTCGAATTCGATGGCATCCTGGGTGATTGCTTCAGCATCCTGAATCGAGAGGGGTTCAAAATTACTGATGAAGTTCCGCGGACGAGACAGGTCCAGTTCGGTTTGTTTGTCCAAACCACGATGGATCGCATCATCAGGACGCTGGAAAAGCCTGTACTCGCAGTTTTCAACGAACTTGTAGCTATCCGCAGTCGCAATCGCGGCCCCGACATGCTGCACGCCTGAAGCCGGTACGACAATGCTGGCCGAAATGTCATCCTCACGTTGGACCTTGGCTGACGCAATGAAATCCTGTCGTAACTTGAACGTTCGCCAGCGCGAGTTTTCCAGACCAACTCGCAAATAGGTTCCCACAAGCGGACGTTGACCGATTTTCAGTTCGTGGCCCGGCGATCCATTGACGATATCGACGTTAAAAAACTCTCGCCAATTGTGTTCCATCTCCGGTGCAATGAATCGTTTGATGATTAGCACCGCCGCGTAGACATGTTCCGGGATGGTCTCCAACCACGAGTTGTAGTCATCGTTGTAGTCCGGCGATGGCGTCAGCAGTTTGATCACGCTGCCAAGTGAGCGTTTGGGATCAATCACATGACGTGACGAGCGTTCGCTGTAATCGGTGCGGCCTGTGTACGTCGCCGACCATCGAGCACCGTAGTCGCGATTGAAAATTTGATCGATCAAATCAAAATCGGTCTCGTGATCTTTGATAAAGATCGGACCGTATAGCATGTAGTCACGCAGTGATTTGCTGATTTCGGACTTCCCGCCCCCACTGACCGTGCATGGTTTGTGGCAGAAGACGCCCTCACCAACCGTGCCAATCAATCGCCACGACGGCGCCGACGGATGCTTTTCGAGTTGGATTTTGTAGCCACTCGGTGCGATGTAAGTTTCGTTGGGTGATAGCGGAATGGATTGGGGTTGCTCGTTGGAATCCGTCCAACAAACACAACGCTGTCGCAGAGTAACGAGCGCGTTTTCAGGAATGTAAATTACGTTGGGATAGTGTTTGTCGATGCCATAGCCTTCCGGCTGCACATCAACAAAACTCGGATAACGCTTGGCGACCTCCGCAAATGTCTGGCCGTTGTACAACCGACTGTTGACTTGGAATTCGTCGCCTAAGGAATAAGACGCGAATGCTAGAGCACCACCGGCATGTTCCTCTTCAGCATTGCCCATCAAGTTCGCGGCATAGCTCAGCTGCGTTTTGACTTCTTTCTTGCAGTAGCCATAATAATTATCTGCGATCAAGGTCACGATCACGCCGCGGTTATCACGGCAGGTCAGCTTGAACGCGGAACCATCGTTATAGCGTTCATCAGCTTCCCGCCAGCACATGCCGTCGCGACGCTGGCGATCAGTTGCCTCG
>JBCCJB010000406.1:0-3930 GCA_039028015.1 Planctomycetota bacterium | reverse complement strand
GCGGTACCAACACAGATCAGACGACGCGGCAGCTTCGTTGCGAAAGGCTGCAGAAGATTGCAAAAGTCACTCGCGGTGCCCGCTGCAAAAAAAATCAAAAGTGGCAAAAGGCAGACGCCCTCGCCGACCCGTTGATAGCTGGACGCGTCTGCCACAAACAGGCCGGCTGCAATGGCAATCAGAACAGTACTGGTGCGAAGTCGATCCGCGAGCAACTAACCAACCAGACTTTTGAGCGCAGCGATCGCGTCGTCGTAGTTGGGTTCATCAGTGACCTCAGCAACGATTTGCTTGTAAACCACTTTGCCATCGGCATCCAAAACGAAAACAGCTCGAGAAAGCAATTTGAGTTCTTCGATCTCGACGCCGTAGTCCTCACCAAAATCGTGTGTCTGGTAATCGCTCGCGGTCTGCATCGTGACATCTTCCGCACCACAGAAACGGGCCTGGGCAAATGGCAGATCGCGACTGACAGTGACCGCGTTAACAGCATCTCCCATTGCGGCAAGCTGTTGATTGAAAGTCTTGGTTTGGACGGCACAAACGGGTGTGTCCAGACTCGGCACGACGCTGATGATCGACGGCTTGCCTTTCAGATCGGCGGCGGTGAGTGTTTGCAGACCTTCATGGGCGTAGTGCAGTGAAAATTCCGGTGCTTGCTGGCCAATCGCCAGCTCGCTTCCGGCCAGGGTCATTGGATTGCCTTTGAATGTAATGACGCCAGATTGACTCATCTTAGGCTCGTTATTTGAAAGTACGGGATCGAAAGAACGTCAGTGTTGACGCGGTCGCCTCATCCGCCCGTTCAACGCTGTCGGCAACAGTATGTCGGGCTCATGACTGGCGTGAAAGCGGGGTATTCGCGTCCGCGATCAGCAAGGGAGAGCTGCAACTGACACACAGTTTTCTGATAGAAAACTCGCTACGTTGTCATGGTACGCGAGTCGTTACGGCACGTGGGTTGCCATGGCATGAGGGGTGTTCGCGCAGCGTCCGCTGATCATTCCCAGCAATCAATTGCACTGCAGCGTCAGTCGCCGCTCGTCTCACGTTGGCTTGCTTGAGTCGCCGTTGTAAGCGCGGCAACTTGTGACGTTGACTGCCGATCCGATGAAGGCTCAACGTCGATAAATCTCACGCTGATTTTCAATCGGCGATTTCCTTCTCATCGTCATGAGACTCGACCAGTTCAATCTCTAATGATTCAAAGAGGGACTCGATGCGAGCCTCAAGTTCACCCAACTGCAAAATCGCGTCGTCTTGACGGGATTCGAGTTCTGTTAGCAACTTGCCAGCGGGGGTATCGGCGTGGTCGTGCACCATGGATTGAAACTCAAGCAATCAGAATGTGCCATCATCGAACCGCATGTTTCGATGACGCTTGGTCAGCAGCGTCCTTGGAGTCATCGGTTGCGGCGTGCGACGGTTCGCATTCCCGCCGCTCACATGCCGATCAAGCGATTGTGGTTGGATATGCCGATAATTCCGCTGGCGAGATGCAGTGTGGATTTGCTAGCCATTTCGTAGCGATTGCTGACGTTTTCTGCTGTGCGGATCGAGTTCGATTGAGTTTTCGCAACCGCACGCACGCTTTCGTCGCCTTTCGACTTTGACTAATCGTCCGTTTTCATGAAACGTTCGTGAAACACGGCATAAGGGACGTGGCCCGATCCAATCGCGTGGGATAACGATGTCCGGTCTGAAGACGAGATTGTGAGAAGTGAGCCGATCCGTTTTGTCGAATGCTGGCGCTGTACGGTCGTCGTGTTATTAGTCGTGCATTGGCGAGAATTGCCTCGTCGATCGACGCCAATTCCGATTCAGATTTTGCTCTTGTTAGTCGTTGCAACGGTTCCCTCACTTGGTTGCCGTGCGATCGGACGATTCGGCGAGAGCCGACAGTCGCTCGCAGCCCGGCAACTCTCTCTTCAGGGTCACAAGGCTATGCGTCAAGGCGATTGGGACGATGCAGAAACTATGTTCAGCGAAGCGCTCGAAATTTCAGACAAGAATGACGCCGCGCATCGGGGTCTGGCCGAGTCACTGTGGCGTCGCGGGCTGAGCGCGAAGGCGGTTTCGCATTTGGAACAGGCGGTCGCATTGTCGGCGGGTGACATCCGGCATCGCCAGCGGCTTGGTCGCATGTACTTAGAAGTGGGCCGGGTTGCGGAGGCGGAGCAGCAATGCAAACAAGCGTTGGCAGTCGACCGTTCTTGGGCACCATTGTGGACGTTGCAAGGCGACTGCTTGCTTGCCAACCAAAAACACACGCAGGCGTTATCGGCCTATCACCAGGCATTGTCCATCCAGCCCGATCTGTCGCACGCAAAACTCAAAATCGCAGAAATTTATTTTTATCAGCAGCGGTTCGATCGGCTGCTAGCAACGCTGGATCAGTGGGACGATGACTCGGCCGCAACGACGACAGAACTGCCGACACCTCCAGGACGAGCCGACCTGCTGCGCGGGATTGCGATGCGTGAGCTGGAGCGTTTTGACGAAGCTGCGGAGTACTTCGAGATCGCCGCGCGAAAAAACCCCGCTGATGTTGCGCCACGGTTGCAGATGGCATCGCTAGCTCTATCACGGGGACACATTGAATCTGCCCGAACTTGGCTCGCATCCGCCAACGAACTTGATCCAACACTGAAAATCAATGAGGGCAGCGACATCGACATCGCACTGCTCAATCTCGATGACCCAGCAGTCGCCGATCGTCGCTAGGTCGATTCCGACAGCGGCGGAGAACCAGTTTGACGTCATGACAGATGCGCTTTGACCGTGACAGCGCATGGCAGTTGGGCTAGACTCGATTCCCCGCAACGGGCGAAGCAAAATCAGTCTTGATGCCACGTCCGTTCCGCTCTCCTCTCCTTTGCCATCCTTCGATGGGTCTCCTGCGATGGAACCTCCCTCCACGCCGAATTCGGTGAATTCGCAATCGCGTGCTAATCGTCCTGCGGGCCGTCAACGCAGCCACGATGTCAACGCGCGCATTCGCGAGCTGGAGTCGCAACGAGATCCGCTTTCGTTGCCCGAAGAGATCGTCAGTGAAGTGACCAAGGCGGGCGGGCGAGTCGGAATCCCCAAGCCTCGAACCAACCAGAAACCGGTCAATCTGACACAGCTTCAAGCGATGCCGTACGAAGATCTGTTGGCGATGGCCGAATCGGAGAAGCTGGAAAACTATCAACTGATCTCGCGGCAGGATCTCATCTTTCGGTTGTTGAAAGCTCGAATGCGAGCCAATGGATTGATGTACGGCGAGGGCACGCTAGAGATTCTGCCGGATGGGTTTGGTTTTCTGCGTAGTGCTCAGTATCACTACCTTTCGTGTCCCGACGACATCTACGTTTCACCGAGCCAAATTCGTCGTTTTGGATTGCACACGGGCTCGCATGTGGCCGGACAGATTCGTCCTCCCAAAGAGAACGAGCGGTACTTTGCATTGCTCCGAATTGAAGCGATCAACCATGCCGAGCCCAACCGACAACAAAAGCGTCGTCCGTTTGATGAGCTGACCCCCACGCATCCGAGAACACGGATCGTGATGGAGCACGACGACAAAGAAATGTCGACTCGAGTCGTCGATCTCTTCACGCCAATTGGCTTTGGTCAACGAGGATTAATTGTTAGTCCGCCACGTGCCGGCAAGACAATGATGATGCAGCATCTAGCGCGCGGCGTGCTATCAAACTATCCGGATGCCTATGTCGTGGTGCTGCTAATTGACGAGCGCCCCGAAGAAGTCACCGATATGGAACGTGAGATTCGCTCACCTCAATGCGAGGTGATCAGCAGCACGTTTGATGAGCCACCGTCACGGCATATTCAAGTCGCTCAAATGGTCATTGAGAAGGCCAAACGAATGGTCGAGACGGGAACGGATGTGGTGATTTTCCTGGATTCCATCACGCGTCTGGCAAGGGC
>JBCCJB010000405.1:0-3962 GCA_039028015.1 Planctomycetota bacterium | reverse complement strand
TGGTCTTGCCAAAATAGCGATGCAATCGACGCAATTCGCTGCAGTCGGTTGATGCATGGTGGACGGGCCCCGCGGACGAAGCTTTAACATTATTATTCTGCGAATCGATGTCGGTGGTATCGCCATCGGCTCGTGCCGGATTGCTTTTCACGGTCGAATGCTGATTCGCGATCATGGCAGCGACCCGATCACAAAATGCAGACTGTTGTTGGGCACCGCCGATTGCATGGCCAACGCATCATCCGTGAGTTCCGCGACGGCAGCGAACGATTGGTACGGAAGTCCGCTTCCGAGTTGCAGTCGCTGTTGGAGCTCCGTCTCGAAGATGCCTTCCGTGGGTTTGAACGTGCCGGGAAAACGCTGCTGGAGTGTTGCCATCACATCATAGGTCTGTCTGCCAAAACGACGGCGATTCAGCGGTGCGATCTGGCGGGTTTGCGACTGATTGTTGTTGGATACCAACCACTGCTGTTTGAATAAATCACCAAGCGATTTCGACGCTTCTTGGCCCGTCATGCGGTAACCCTGCGCGGTGGCATTGTGATCCAACTGGCGACATGAAAAGTACTGACCATCTCGATCACGAACAATCAATGACGTTAACGCCGGTGCGCCGTCGGATTGCAGCTCAATGGTGCTGGCACTGCCTGCTGCACTTTGCACTTGGATGCGACCCCACTCGCGATGCGGACGATGAGACACGAATTGCTGTTGTCGCCGACTGGGCAAGAACATCGAACTGAATCCCGCTTGATCATCATTGATCGAGATGGTGCCACGTTCGCTGAACCGCTTATCAAATTGGTCTTCCCACGATTTGCCTTCGTTATTGGCATAAATCGTCACGTCGGATTGATTGCTAAACGTCAAACCATCAGCCGGTCGTATGCCCGCGAAATAGGTTGCTCGAGTCCTCGTCGCGGCATCGCCCAAACTTCCATCGACCCAAGTGATTTGTCGGACACGCGCCTGCGTTCCCAAGCCATCGGCCAGCACGCCGTAAATCAGCATCAGACCCGTTGTGGTGATCGCCAAAGCGGGCGCGATCAAAAACATCAAATAGCCGCGACCGCTGCGCGTTGTCTTTCGATACGCAATCGGGCCAACGGCAATGACGAACAATCCCAACAAGCCCATGAAGGTGTACACAGGTGGTTCGGAAACACCGGGAATCAACCACTGATTGAATCGCTGATTGCCGAGCGTGGGATCTGAACCGCGTCGTAGGATGGAACTGATGCGCCACCGTAGAGCCGTTTCGACAAAGGACCAGTCGACCACGTGAACTGGCTCGGTTGCAGCACGCACAGGTAAGTCAATCACCAGCCCGGCGACGTACGAAGATAATCGCACGCCGTCGTCGGCGACCAACCGGCCGGTATCAAAGGCCATTAACGAATTAGCAATTGTTCCGATCAGATCACGGCCAAAGGTCTCGTCAACGACGAGTGGAGTCCCATCTGATTGAAAACGCTGAACCTGCATTTGGCGTTGAAGATCCTTGATTTTGCTCCCATCCAGGACGGGTTGGTCATCCTGCGGCGGTCCCCACATGGACTCGGTTGATTCGTGTCCGCGAATGACCAAATTACCGCCGCACGAGACCCAGTCGCGAATCGCCGTCATGAACGCTTCGGAGCCGTTTTGCCACTGACGCCATTGCGATTGATGCACGACCAGCACATCCCAGGCTTGATAGCCTCGCCAATCCAATGGCAACTGATCGATGTCGCGCCGCAGCATGACCAACGCACTCGAATTGACTGAGCCGGATTTGGCTGCGGATCGCCAGTCAAAGTTCGCCGTGGCGGCAGCGGGTGAACGGTTGACTTCTGTTGCGGCCCAATGGATTAGCGATTGAGTTGCCGTTTGGTCATCCTGCTGACAATTCACCCACAGGAGTCGTGGTTGGAACTCGGTCCTTTCCCAATCGTCGAGCGCGTCAACGTAACTCCTTAGCAACGTGCCCACGCTGCCATTGGTGACCACACCATCAACGGATCTTGGTCGATCGAGATCACGAAGCTGCACATCGTAGGCATTGCCGTAGGAAAGTTTCGGACTGTGGACCACCGTACGACTTGTCGTGACGCCTTCCGGAATTTCAAAGGGCACTTCAATCACAGCGGCGGCATCAGGTGGAAAGTGCCCCGTCTCAATGGGCTCCAAAGTCACCAACAGTGATTTTGTCGACGTTGTCTTGCCAACACGACTGTCAAATTGCAGCTCCACCCGCATCGTATCGGGTGCCCGGCATGCCGACGTCACCACGGTCACGCGATAACCGGGATCACTGCCCGGTGTCGCCACGGGCGTGATTGAAGGTAGCGTGATGGATTGCTCCAGCGTGGTCGGCAGAAATGCCGGTGCATCGGCGTCAACCTGATGGCAGAGCGATACGGTGACGAGAAAGCTGAAGAACGAGCGGGCGAGGGCAACAGCGTGGCTTGCTTGATCGAAGCGTGATTCTGGGATGTCGCGGCTTGGCAAGGTCGTGCCCATGATGTTGCTTACCCGTCACCAGGATCGCGTGGTCGAATCTGCTGTGGCGGCAAATTACCATCCGCAAACGGATTGCCCTCCAGATAATCCTTGGCCTGTCGGTGCACCAAACGTGCGACCACCCAAGCAATGAGAAACGCAATCGCGGCGAGGCCGAAAAAGGTGGCGGCGACAATTAGTGATGCGAGCACGGCTTTGAATACCAGGACGCCATTGCCCGCCGAGCGGGCGGTTGCGGCTAGTAACGCACCCAGCACTGATGCGATGAGCATCGTGCGAAATGAGATACGCGGCATCACGCGCGAGCGAACGATTGGTTGCATAACGAAGACCTATCGACCTCGTTTCTGCATCGCGCCGGTCATGAATTCGAACCCTTTCCGAGACAGCGAAATCTCATCGTCAAACATGCGTCTCCAGATCTTCGTTGCCGCTGCGATCTCCGGCAGTGCCAATCCAAACGCTTCGATCACCAACCAGCCGTCATAACCGCTTGCCGCAATCGCGTCAAAGTTTTCATCCCACTTGACGCCGCCTTCCCCAGGCGTGCTGCGATCGTTCTCGCTGATATGAATATGAAAAAGCTTGTCGCCACCGGCTGAGACCGCGTCGGCGACGCTCTTTTCTTCAATGTTGCTGTGAAACGTGTCGTACATCATGCCGCACGCCGGATGATCCACATCACGGACGAACCGGGCTGAGTCGGCGTGCGTGTTCAAGAAATAGCATTCGAATCGATTGAGGGCCTCGACGCCAAGCTTCACACCGACTTCACCAGCATGCTCGGCGACGTGACGCATGCTCTCGACGCCCCATTTCCATTCATCCTCCGTGGCACCGGCACCGCTGAATAATCCAATGGCTGAGTGATACGGGCCGACCAATGTCTCGACGCCGGCAGCCGCACAAACATCGAGTGTCTTTTTGGAAAGTTCAACGCCGCGTTGGCGGATCGCTGGATCAGAGGAAATTGGATTGTCCTCCTCATTGCGAATCGTCACTGCCGTTCTCGCCAGCCCCAGCGCATCGAGTTGTTTTCCCAAGCCTGCATAATCCAATTCCAAATTAAACATCGGCAGTTCAACGCCATCAAAACCAATGGCCTTCAATTGCTCGCACACTGGCAAGAGTTCTTCGGTGACCTCGCCGGACCACAGTAACAAGTTCATGCCGTACTTCATGATGATGCCGCTTTCGCAAGTCTGGAAAAATGACGGTGGATGAGGCTTAGATCATTTTGAACTTTGACGTCGGTCGGTCACCCATGGCCGACTCGGGACTCGCGTCGACGGATAAGAGTCCCCGTCCTACGTGATCTTGTTCAATGATCTAGCCGTTGCCTCATTTCGTTTTAGGCCCAAGTCTAACCCAAAACCGGATGCGTCATGACGCCCCCTTCGGGCGTTAGCAGAGCGACGTGATTTTCGACGATCATCGTTCGAGCCGTCGGCAACCAGTCG
>JBCCJB010000404.1:0-3969 GCA_039028015.1 Planctomycetota bacterium | reverse complement strand
ATCTCGTCGAACCGAACCTCGACGACGATTTCAAACGGTTTTCGATGGCAGCGGCGGATCGGATCGCGGCTTCCCATCCCGCTCATCCGCGCCGGGCTCGGGTTCGCATCGCGTTTGTTTGCACGACGTGAAAAACTGAACGAAGCTCAAGCGGCTCGTTTATCTCGGATGGCTCAAAGGGCAAACATTGATGAATTGCTTTGGGGAGCTGCCGCAATCGACCGCTGGCAGCTAGGCGAAGCTGACGTGAGCAACCTTGAGATTCCGATCCATCAAATACACGGGGTGGGCGACTGGGTCATTCCAATTCACCAACCCCACGTCACTGAGTCGATCAGTAACGGACGACATCTCATCACGTGGACCCACGCCGATCGCGTCAACGTGTTCCTCGAATCGGTCTTGTCATCAAGCTGAGTCGGCATGTTCAAAAGAAGTGCCGCCTTTAGGTTTCCGCCTCTTCATTGCCAAAGGCTGTTTTGAGAGGCTTGGCATCGATGCCTCGAGACTCGCGTAGATATCGCGCGACCACATCGGTGCTGCCGTGCGTCACCCAGACCTCATTCGCTTCGGATTGATCAACTGCGGTTAGTAAGCCCGACCAATCCACGTGATCGCTGAGCACGAATCCGCGATCAACGGCGCGTCGACGGCGTTGACCACGTACGGCCATCCAACCACTCGCCATCGCCGTCGAAACTCGTTTGAACTTTCGCATCCATGGTGTGCCGTGAGCTGACGGAACGGCAACGACCATCCCGCCGGACCAATCATGCTTCTTCGGCATCTCGCTGACTAGCTGGGTGTCAGGCAAATCGACATTGCCACTTCGATACGCCTGCACACCTTTCTCGACAGCGCCGTGCGTGTAGATCGGACCAATCGACGGATCCAAACCCGACAAGAGTCGCTGTGACTTTCCGACAGCGTAACCGTACAAAATACAGCACTTGGACTGCTGCTTTGCCGAAGCCCACCAGCGATTGATTTGCTCAAACACATCGGCGTCATCAGCCCAGTGATAGATCGGTAGTCCAAACGTGGACTCGGTCACCAAAAGATCACACTGAATGGGTTCGAAATCCGCACACGTTGAATCGGACTGCAATTTGTAGTCGCCCGTGATCACGGCCACGCGCCCTCGATGCTCGAGACGCACCTGCGCTGAACCGAGCATATGCCCGGCCGGATGCAATGAGATTCGAACACCGCCCACACGACGACTCTCGCCATAATCGACAAAATCGAACTCAGCCTCGTTGCCCGATCCTTCCGGAGCGAGACGCATGCGAAGGATTGATTCGCCATCTCGCGCCGCCAAATAGTGTCGCGAACCAAATCGAGCGTGATCACTATGCCCGTGAGTGATCACGGCGCGCGAGACAGGTCGCCACGGATCGATATAGAAATCGCCCTGACGGCAGTACAAACCGTTTTCGTTTACTTCGAGCATGCACTCACATTTGAATGATCAGGCTGACTGGCAGATTTCCGATGGTGGATTAAGTTGCCAAGGCAAGTTCACGTCTTCACTGCATCTGAAAAAGAACTGAGTGCCATGGTCGATCGCGCGACCGATCCACAACGATTGAAGCTGCCTCGTTATCTTCGGTTCGCCATCTCAGTGTTGATCATTGGACACCTGATGGCCGTATTCCTTCCGCCGTTCGCTTTTCAAACGCGCGGACCAAGAGGGGTCTCGCCGTCGATCATGTGGTTGCTGTCGCCCGTTCGCCGGTATGCCGAGTTTGCGTATTTGGATCGGGGCTATGCGTTTTTTGCGCCCGATCCCGGACCCAGTCATCTAGTCCGAATCGACCCCAAAATGGATGCGGATGAAAGCCCATCGCCACGCGTCTTTCCAAATCTTGACGATCAGTGGCCACGGCTTCTGTATCACCGCTACTTCATGGTTTCCGAATTCTTAAGCACCGCTTACGAGCCGTCGTTGCCCGACGACGCTGAGCGTTTGATCGGCGATGAATTGACGGCCGAAGAAATCAAATTGTGGCGGCAATCGCGAGAGCGATACGATCGTTTGATCGCGTCCATCTCACATCATTACGAGGCTCAATCCGGAGTTCCCGTGAATGTCTCCCGGATCGAACATCGTCTGCCCGATTTTGTCGGCTACGCCGAGCGTCAACAGTCGTTAACGGATCCGGATCTTTATGTCGTGTTGCCTGATGAAACCATCGATGTTGAAGCTGTGGTGGCACCGATGCAAACCGATAACGTCGACCGGGCGCTGGGACGAGGTCCAGAATTGATACCGCTACTGCCCGCAACTTCCGGAGACAAGCTGTGAGCAATCGCGTGACCACTCGAGATGCAACCGTTTTGGATTTCGTGCGGCACGCGGTCGACCTTTGGGATCAGTTCTGGTTTACGCCAAGGACGGTCGAAACCCTAGCGGGACTGCGGATCTTCACCGGAGCGATGCTGCTGTATTCTCACGTCGTACTTGCTTCGGATCTGTCGGCCTTTCTTGGTCCCGACGCATTGATTGATAATGCAACGTCCAAAGCATTGCAGGATGGATCCTATGCCCCAGCAACAGCCGTTTGGTCTTCGCTGTGGTTTATCGATTCGTCATCAGGTCTGTGGTTGCACCACGGATTCACAATTGGCGTCACCTTGGCGTTCACGATTGGTCTGCTAACGCGCATCACCGGCGTGCTAGCGGTAATCGCACAGTGGATGTTGCTTCATCGTTTGTTCGGAGCCCTCTTTGGCCTTGATCAAATCGTCACATACTCGGCGATGTATCTCGCCATCACGCCATGCGGCGCCGTCTGGTCCGTAGACGCTTGGTGGCGGAATCGTCAAACGTCACCCGACGAAAATCGATCTCGGTGGAAACGCTTTCTGTTTCCCGATGATATTGAATCCACATCAGCAACAATCGGAACACGCCTGCTGCAGATCCACCTGTGCGTGATCTACTTGTTTGGCGGTCTCGCCAAATCCAGAGGGCAGATGTGGTGGGACGGAACCGCATTGTGGTACGCGGTCAGCAATTACGAATACCAGTCGTTCGATCTGACATTCCTGTCGCCGTACCCGGTCCTGTTCACCGGGCTGACGCACGTCACCCTTCTTTGGGAGATCTTTTACGTGGCGTTGGTCTGGCCCAAAATCACGCGTTGGTTTGCGGTCGGATTGGCCGTCGCGGTGCATGGTGGTATCGCCACATTCCTCGGCATGGCCACGTTTGGGCTGATGATGATCGCCGCAAACGCCATCTTTCTTTCACCCGTGTGGATTCGAAAATGGCGTTTGCAAAATCAGGATGCCTCGCACCCAGTGAAGGTCAAGCGGCCGAAAGTTCGGTAGCCACGCGGTCGAGTAGGGCTTTGCTGGCCTTGATCCCTTCAAACTCACCCAGATTCTTTCCTTCGTATTCAATACCAACGTAACCGCTGTATCCAAAGTCGGTGACGATTTTCATCATGCGTGCAAAATCAATCGTGGTTTCATTGCCAGCGCCGTCAAAGTCATAAGTCTTGGCGCTGACCGCTTTTGCATAAGGCATTAGAGCTTGAACACCGTGGTAACGATCAAAAAGCTCAGGTGACTTGCCTCGTCGGATATAAAAATTGCCAAAATCGGGCAGCGTGCCGCAATTTGACATGCCAACACGCTCCATCACGACGGCCAGCCAAGCGGCATTGCTACTCAATCCGCCATGGTTTTCGACAATGACATTGATGCCAGCTTTCTCCGCATACTCCGATAGCATGCGAAGACCGTCGGCCGCTTGCTGGATCTGATCGACGTAACTTCCTGATGAAGCCGCGTTGACTCGGATCGAATGGCATCCAAGGAACTTAGCGGCATCAACCCACTTGTAATGATTTTCAACCGCTGTTTTGAGAGCTGCCGTTTTGGCGTCACCAAGTTTGACTTCGCGATCCACCATGATCAGCAAGCTCTTCACTACAATGTCATCACAGCGTTGCTTCAACT
>JBCCJB010000403.1:0-3973 GCA_039028015.1 Planctomycetota bacterium | reverse complement strand
GAACAGCGACAGCATGTTGAGCGTTTGGTCGCCCCAAGCCAACGCGGCGCCGGCACCGAGAATGGAGATCGGAATCCCCAACGCCACCCAAAACGCGAGCCGAACTTCCAAAAAGAAAGCAAGCACCAGGAACACAAGCGCAAGCCCTTGGACGCCGTTGCGAAGCAGCAACGACATTCGATCTCGAACATCAATGCTGGTGTCGTTCCAAACCACGAAGTCGTAGCCTTCCGGAAGGGTCGCATCGGCTACGTAGCCACGAACGTCATCTACCAGTGCCAGCAAGTCCTCGGCTTTAGTTCGCTCGACATTGACAACCAACGCCGGTCGACCGTTGATTTCGCCTGCGGCGGTGACGTCTTCAAACTCATCACGGACGGAACCCAAATCGGCGATGGTCAATACGGTGCCGCCAGGTTCGGTCACCAACGGCAATCGCTCAATTTCCGAGCCGATACGACCTTTATTCTTGGCCCGCAGCAAGATTTCCTGGCCGTCGGACTTCAGTTGACCACCGGGAAGCTCAACATTTTGTGCTCGAATTCGAGCCGCGACATCATTGAGCGTTAGCTCGTACGACCGTAACGTGGCTTCGGGAATCTCCACGTCAATTTGATAGGGACGGGTACCCATCAAGCTGGCCACGGTGACCGTCGGCAGCATCAGCAGATCGTCTCGAACGCCCTCAGCGACTTCGCGGAGTGCCAACTCGCCAGCACGATTCTGTTGTGCCGCATCGGATTGCGAAGACGCACTGATTAAAGCGTCATCGGGCATCGGCCCCAATATGCCAACACGAATCGCGGTCTCGCGGAAGGTAATCTGCTCGACGGACGGATCTTCAGCCAGATCCGGAAAGCTGGGGATGCGATCGACCGCGCGATCGATTTCCGCCATGATCTTTTGGACGTTTCGCACATCGCTGCGCAATTCGGCAAGGACATAGCCTCGGTCTTCAAGTGCGATTGAGGTGACTTTTTTGATGCCGTCAGTGCTGCGAATCGCCTCTTCAATTTTTTGGCAAATCGCCTCTTCGGTGTCTTGGGGCGTCGCGCCAGGGTAAGGCACGCTTACCATCACGACTTCGAGTTCAAATTCGGGGAAGACTTCGCGCTGCATCGTCACGAAGGCACCAACGCCAAGCAACAACAACGCAACCATCAAAACGTTCATTCCAGGGGCGTTGGTGATCGCCCACGCGATGAGTTTTTTCATGCTTGTGTCGGAATGCGAGTTTGAGATTCAGTTGGCTGTGCTGCGTTCGTGTTTGCATCGGCCTTGCCTCGGGCACGAACGGGAACGCCACTCTGATTGATGCTGCCCAACGGACTAACGATCAACTGAGACCCATTTTCGAGTGCTCCTTCGGGAGCTTCGCAGATCCAGTGTTGCTGGCCCGTTTGCGGATCCGTGACCGAATCAACCGGTCGAATGTTGTTGTGGATATCGAGCCGGCCGGCATCCCACTGGGCGACATCAAATTGCTCGACAATCGTGTCTTCAGGCTTGGTTTCGTTGGTATTCGAACTGGCCTTCGTCGTGGCAGTGACTTCATTCACCGCAGCGGGATCGTTCAACTCAAGAACCGTATCGTCAGGCTCAAATTCCCAAACTCGATTGCCCGGACGCAACGCCTCCGCGGGCACCAAAAACAATGGCACAACGGGGTCGAGTATGAACTGCAAGTTGACAAACATGCCGCGGACTAAGGCTGTCGGTCCAGCCGGACGCAGACGTCCGTCAGACGAGATCAGCTCGCCATTTCTTTCCACTTCGAAGGACCTCGGATCGTCGACCAGCACGCGGACGGGAACCGTTCGTGTTTGCTCATCCATGCCAATGCCGTCATAGCCAAGCAGTTTGCCCGACCAAACGTAACTTGTGTCCTCCCGACCGGTGACTTGATACCGGATGCGGACCGGTGTTTGCGGCAGCGTGTAACCGGCTGTCCGGATGTCGCCCGTTGCCGGAACTGACGATGCGAGCTCGTTTGCGAGTCCAGCGGGCTGATTGTTGTTGGCCGTTTGTCGCTGGCTCACGATCCAAAAGAGTTGATCGCTTCGCAGGTTGGCCGATACTTCGACGCTCGACGTGTCTTCCATGGTGACAACGGGATTTCCACGGTCGACAAATGTATTTAGCTCGGCATTTTCCTGAACAATGACGCCATCGATGGGAGCGCGAATCTTAGTGCGTTCCAAGTTGACTTCGGCGGCTTTGAGCTGCGTTGCTGCCAGTCGTTCAGCCGCTTCCAGTCGCGTCCGTCGTGACTTCAAAAGGTCAATCTGGTTTTGGTAATTAACCATTTGCTGTTCGGCTTGCAGCAAGGTTCGCCGTGCCTTGTCGATATCGCCTTGGCTTGCAAAGTTCTTCGGAAGCTTTTGCAACCGCGCCACCTCGCGGCGCTGCAGTTCGATGTCGGCGTCGGCAATCTCAAGGCTGCGCTTGGCATTGATCATTTCCTGATCGACTTCACCAAGAGCCTCGTATTCCTGTTCGCGAAGTCGTGTCAGCCGCTGCACCTCGAGTTCGTAATCGGTCGGGTCGATTTCAATGAGCACAGTTCCGCGGCGGACGAATTGACCCGCTTCGCAACGCGGTGATTTTTTCACGACGTTGCCGGCGACTTCGGTCGCCATCATGACTTCGCGAAATGGAACCACCAATCCATCGGCGTTGAGATGCAAATCTCGACCGGAAGACGCCAATGACTCGATCGTGACGACTTCCACGGCAGGTAAGGCTCGCAGTCGACCTGCAAGTGATCCGTCGGGGTCTGGACGTGTCGGAGGCTCGATCGTACCCAGCAGGCGAACGAGTCCACCGACGCCAAGAAGAAGAATCAACGGCACAATGACATTGAGCATCCACCAATGAGGGCTCGAACTTGACATTTCAGGTTGAACCGTGCCATTCGAACTCAGGGGATCAGAATCATCATCGCCCGTCGCGTGAAGGATGATCGCATCGGGCTTGGTGGACTTTACGGGCTCATCGGTGCGCTTCGCGGGCACATTGGTGGACTTCTCGGACTCATTGGTGGACTTCTTGGGCACAACCGCGTGGGTGCTGGCGAACGATGAACCGCCGCGAGTATCCGCAGACTCGGGTTGATCAGAATCGGAGTCATCGACGATCGGATCGACGAGGGACATGTTACTGCTCATTGAGAGAAGAGGAGCTCAAACAAGGTTCGGATGCAGCCAGCGGCATGCAATTGAGTCGCTGCAGGTGCTGCACAATGTTTTCCTGGCCACAAGCAGCCAGCGTCGAGGCGGTGATTTGTCGACAGATCGATTCCAAATCGAAGTGGTCGCGTCGCGTTGCCTCGTCAATCAATTGCTCAATGACCGGCTGAGCAATCATGTGATGATGACACTGACCAACAACACCAAAGGCGATTTGCGGAATCAGTGCCTGTGAAATGGTCTCCGCTGAACCGGATTCACACGCCGCCACGGGTTGGTCGGAAGCGAGTGATCTTTCCGCGACAAAATTGGCGTGGTGATCGGTTTCGATCAGGAGTTCGATTGTCCGACATAGCGTCTCATACAGCGGCCGAAAATAGTCTTGAATCATCTCGCGAAGCACAGCCGTCGGCTGATGAATTTCTCGCATCATCAGCTGCGATTCCCATCCGCTTTCCTTGCCGCGAAGCATCCGAGAAAGCAAGGTCCACACGATCGCCAGAAGCGTCGATTCGGGATCGCTGGAATCCAGTTGCGGGGTCGGGTATTGTCGCTCTCGCGTCCGACGGATGTCGACCAAAACGGCTCGATAGAGACCCATTTTGTCGCCAAAGTGGTAGCTGACCGCCGCCACATTGACATCAGCGATGCTCGCGATCTCGCGGACGGTCGCTTTGTCGAACCCACGTCGGGCCAGGACCGGACCAGCGGCCCGAATTAGTCGCGATGCGGCGGAAGACTCATTTCGAGGAGAATCGTGCGGCAAGGTCGTATTCGCAGGTTGT
>JBCCJB010000402.1:0-3974 GCA_039028015.1 Planctomycetota bacterium | reverse complement strand
TAGATGATTTCATTGTTGGTTTTGCCGAACGCGGTGAAACGATTTTTAATTCTTCTGGAGGTGCAACATCCTTCCTTGGCACGGGCGTGGGCACGCCGGGCGAATATCAACTCGAGATTCGAAATGCGACCCCTTTTGGTGAGTCTGATACGTTCACCGGTAGTCAGTCATTGTTCGCTGATTTTGATACCAACGATCGGCATCTTCAGGCGATCACCTTGGTCGCACCCGCGGGATCGCAGATTAATGATGGCGATTTCTTCGAAATATCAGACGGCCGCGTAACGCAGGTCTTCGAGTTCTCGCTCGACAATACTGTTACCTTTGGCCGGCAGCGGATCCGGTACAACCCGGGTGATTCTTCGGTCGATGTTGCCGAAAGTCTCAGAGACGCGATCAACAATTCGAGCGTCTTGGATATGCGGGCAACGTCCGCTGGTGGTAGCGAGACGAGCGACATGACGGGACGACGCGTCAATCTTTATGGCGCCGTTGGGGGAAGCTTGCAAACGTTGACATCACTTGCAGACGCTCCCGCTGACAATGCTGCGGTGACGCTGCAGCGCGATGCCGATGGTCAGTTGCAGTTGCCCGCGATTTTGCTTGATGGATTTGGTGATCGGAACCATCAACGAACTCAAGGCCAAGTGATCATCGAAAACAACACGATTAGCGATGTGCATGCGATCGGCATTTACACCGAAGCTGGCGACCGTGGTGTTGATATAGAAGATCTAAGGCAGGATCCCTTCAACGGCGGCACGATTGGCTTCGACGCGGCGGGGGATGTGTTTGGTGGTGATACAACGGTGACCGCACCGCATCCGTTTTTGCAATTGCCGCCGGTTGGGAATCCAGCTGCCGGAGTGGTTCGGAATCTGCCCGTTGCCAATGACTCCGTTCTTGGCGGTTTAATGCCGGGCGTTGTGATTCGCAACAACACGATTGATCAAGCAGGTCAGTCGGGTGTTAAAGTCGAAGGTGAGAGCCGTCCCTTTGTGATTGAGAACTTTCCGTTTGGTTCGTTTCTTCCCGATGCAGATGATGCCGAGGATTTGGAAATCCTTCTATCTTCCGGCAATGGGGTCGTTGATGGTTTTGCGATTGCAATTGACGCTGGTGGAACGCGAGTCGTCTTTGAGTTTGAGGATGTCGCTGGGATTGACGTGATGGATGGTGGAAGCGGTGTCGCGGGAGGTGATGGGTTTGCCGATGGCCATGTTCCCGTGTTCTACCGGCACATAGGCTTAGGTGGCTACAACGATCCGCCAGATGATCCTCAGGAGCGTGATTACCCGTATAACTCTTTCGAGTTGTTGCTAGCACTCCAGCAAGCAATTCAGGGCAGTATCCTGGTCACCAATGATTCAGTTGAGTTGGTGACGCCGACGCTGGGGCCATCAATGAATACTCGAAATGGGTTCTTTGAAGAATTTCAGCCAACGCCCGAGTACTTCCCGACACCTGCTTTGTATCTCGAGGGTGTCACCCAGATCTACCAAACGAACGTCTACTCCAAGCTGCCTGCGGGAGCATTGAGTATCTCTCAGCTCGAAGTGGCCGAGGCACCTCAACCTTTGGCGCGGGTTGTCAATAACTCGATTTATGGTGCGGATGGAACCGAATCAGCATTTCCGGAATCGGCCGCCAGTGATGGCAACGATTTGTTGGCCAACGCCACCGTAACTCACGTCGGGCGTGCCCATACGGGAGCCTATGTCCAAACGGCGACGATTGGCGACCAAAACCTTGATGGTGTTGATGCGATTAACGATGTTGACTTCTATCAAGTTGAGTTGATGGTCGGCGATCGTTTGATCGTTGACATTGATACCGCACTGAACGGTCCGTCGACTGCGGTTCAGATCATAGACGAGTCAGGTGTTCGGATATCGCTCGATGGATCCACGGTGGCATCGACCGGATTTGCTCCCGACCACTTGAATCTCAGTGGATCGATCATTGATGAAACGGTTGGTGACACAACCCAGGACGATTTGGGAATTGATGCCGGTAGCCCGCTTCTACGTCGTGCGGATCCGTTCGTGGACTTCACGGCTACAGCCTCCGGCACCTATTACATCGCGGTTTCATCGTTGGGTAATACTGACTTTGACCCGGAAAATGTGTCAGGGCGGTCCGGCGGGATCGGCGGTCTGGGCGATTATCAAATTGGAATCGAAGCATACGCGCCGCGTTCCTTCGTTGTGAGTTTGGATGACGGAGTTGAGGGCGAGGGTAATCTTGGAACGACTGGAGCCGACGTGATCGGAACCACGTTCACGATCACACAGATCCCTGATTTTTTGCCTAACACACCCAACTACGGTCCGGGATTCGGTGGGTCGCCGAATACGGACGGCAACCAACTAACGTTCGAGTTTACCGATACCTTGACTGGTACGATCGCTCCGAGCGGGAACATCAATGTGCCGCTACTGCCGGAACATCGCACTCAAGACATCATGCGTGCGATTAGCAACGCGATTACCGGTGTGGTGGATCCGATCGCGCGTATCGATACCGCACCGCTGCCAAACCATGAGGACGGCAATGGGCCGGGTGGTATCAACGGACCCATTTCTCGAGCAACGGCGCAAGCGATCGGCGGCTCGATGGGCGACAATCTCGGGATCGTCAACCTATCCGATCCTTCACGGCGACCAGGCATACTTCGGACCCTGCCACCGCTGCACTACATCTTGCAGAACGATACGGACTTTTTTGGGAGTTACCTGGGACTTCGCAATAGCGAAGGAGGGTTCGGTCACTCTCGACGCGAAGCGGACTTGTCAATTGAACTTATTCCCGCCGGCACTGTGACAGACAGCCTAGGGACGTCAGAGTTGTACGTCAAAATCGATAACGTGGCTGGAATCACGCTGTCTGACGAGGCGATTGCAGCTGGACTCCGGTTGACACCCGACGCAGCCAAACCCGAATTCGCACAGAACGCGGATCAGATTATTCCCGAGTCTGGTATTTGGATCAGCAATGGTGCCAGCCCCACCGTATTCAACAATGCTCTATCGAACCTGCATCAGAGTATCCTCTCTGACGAAACGAGCATCACTGGATTCGGGCAACGTGTTCTTAGTGATCCATCTGGTGATTTAACCGTAAAGCCACAAGAAATTGTGATTGTTGGCAACGCGTTTCAATACGATGAATCGCGTAACACCGAGCCTCGGTTTAATCTCACTTGGCCAGTCGACACGATTGAACCGCTCGATGTGATCGATACGGGAATTTCCACCGATGCGATCGTGGGTGCCACCAATGTCGCCAGCGACAGTGATGATTTTAACTTCGTCGCTGACAATGGTAATCCTTACTTTGTTGACGCGGCGGGCAATGATTTTCAGCCAGCACCGGGTTCGATTCTGATCGACAGTGGCGTTAGTGAAGTCACCGAGCGAGGCGACTTTGAAACGCTCAAAGCATCCGTCGGATTGCCGCCGAGCAACATTTTGGCACCGCAGCGTGATGTGTTCGGTGTGCTGAGGGTCGACAATCGAGATTTCGCCTCGCCCGGTGCCGTTGGTGAAGACGTGTTTGTCGATCGTGGTAGTGTCGAGCTAGGCGACTTTATTGGTCCCAGCGCGATCGCGGTGACACCGACGGACAATGATGCTGCGGGGCTGGATGCTGACGAGAACGTCAGCGTGATTGATCGGTTGATTGGTGGTTTGACCGAGTTCCAGATCCAACTGGTCGATACGGCGGACGCGGGGAACCCATTCACCGGTATCGGAGTTGATGATCAGACGGTCATCGTCCCCGAGATTGATGGTCTGCGATTGCCCGGTGCGAAACTGGCCGTCTTCGAAAACGATGTGCTGTTAGAAGAAGGGGTCGATTATACGTTCAGCTATGACTCCACGGCCAACTTGATAACGCTGACGCCGCTTGCCGGCGTTTGGGATTACCAGTCGTCCTAACGAGTAACGCGCAACAAACGTGATAGCAGCGTT
>JBCCJB010000401.1:0-3979 GCA_039028015.1 Planctomycetota bacterium | reverse complement strand
GTTAGTTGATCATGATCGTCAGATTCCGGTTCGGAGGCATCGGCAAGTGTGCCGCCGTGATTAATTGCGGACTGAATGATGGCGTCAATCGCTGCCACGCCGCCGTGACAATGGATCTCGGCTCGATCATCCGCTGGACGTGTGACGACGACCGACTCGCCCGCATGATTGGAGTTGTCGTCCGTTGATACGTCGTTATTTGCCGTCCAAATGCCATACCGGATTTGTTGGGGCGTCCATCGCAGCGATGTGGCGGGCTGAAAGCACTGTGACAAAATCTGCTCAACAGCCGGTCCGCGAACGGAGACCACCGCGACAGCCGATTTGCCTTCTCCAGTCAAACGTTGGACGCGCGTGATCATGAGGCGATTGAAGCTAGCTATGCCTGCTGGATTCGGAGAGTAAGTCGACGATGGTCTGCCGCATTTGAAGGTGACCTCCGGTATCTTTCCAGTCCATTTCACCCTGCCACCAACGTCGAATGAAGCCGTCTTTGTCAATCAGATACGTTGTCGGCCACATGGTGTTTCCCCAAGCCTTCCAGTTGTCCGATGATCGGTCAAACAAGACGGGAAAGTCAAATTGATCGCTTTGATACGCCGCGGCAACCCGTTGGGCATCACGTTCGGCAGACGTTTCAGGCGTTTGAATCCCAACGATTTGAACACCTTGTTCGGCAAGTTCGTCGTGCCACTGGCGATAGTGGACGAAGTTTCTTTGGCAATTGATGCACTGGAATGCGTAGAAAAACACAACGGTCACGTTGCCTCGGTAGTCCTCCATTCGTGGCGTTGTCGCGTTTGTCCCAATCCATTGAGCGTTATCGTTCACGAATTCGGGTGCCATCGGATACGTCCGTTTGACTTTCGAAAAGTCAAAGGTCGCTCCGGTCACCAACGCCAATCGACGACGCTGCGTGTCCGTCAAGATATTGGCCACGGAACTCCGCTCAGTTGCCTGGGCATCGCGCAAGTCCGCGTTGGCAGCCGTCGAAGAGATCGATTGCTTCTGCAGCTTGGACCGCACGGATTTGACGGTCTGATCGGTCTCCGCATAGGTGTCGCTGAGTGATTGTTGCTGCTGATCGGTAATCTCGAGCGCATCAATGACATCGGCTTGCGTCAACATCCGCGTGCCAGCGGCCTGGCGTCTCAGTTGAGCTAATCGATTGATTTGCTTTGGGGTGAATATCGCGCTCAACGCGGTTTGCAACGATGTTTCCAACTCAGGCAAAACGCTTGCTTGCCGGTCGGCGGGCAGGATGCGACTAGGCCACCACTGAGCATCGATGGGACGCAATGCGGTCAGCGTTGAGTCAATCTGTTGCGGCGTCAGTTCGAGCTCTTTGTGAACCGCATCGTCTCGAATCATTTGCAGGAGATAGGGTGTGGCAACGGATTGAGCCCTGGCGATGCTAGCCCATCCCAAAAAGCAAACGAAAACTGCAGCGAGCAGACCGGTTCGGTTGGTCATAGTGAACGTGATGATTGCGTCAGGAAACGGGTGACTCTCAATCCTAGATGCGCGGTTGGCGAGACAAACCGCCAATTTCAGTGAGGGAAATTCTGCAATGGGTCGTCATCGCCTTCGATTGTGACCTAGCTTTTCAGTGAGGACGCCTTTCTTGGATCCCTGTTGAGCTGCTGAATCATGAGTGTTTTGAATCCGACCGACTCGCGATCGGCCGAACCTGTGTTGCCGTCGGTTGCTATGAACAGCAGTCGACCACTGGATCGTCGGGGACGTACCAAAGACGCAGATCAACGTGCGGGACGGAATGAACGGAGGCAATTCGGCAGTTCGCATTCGAATTTGTCGACTGAGGGACGCGAATTGGCCGCTGCCATCGACGCGTACAAGATACAGCATCATCGCCGGTACATCACTTGTGACGAGATGTTGGTGGTACTGCGATCGTTGGGCTATCAAAAGTAGCTCGTTGAACTGGCTCGCGCCATGACGCGGCTAGAAGTGAGAGCCTATCCGAGAACTTATGAGCCGAACGCGTTAGCGTCGGGCGGCCTTTGAAATGCATCGCGAATTTGAGAACTAAGGCTAACACCTTCGGTTCTTCAAGCTACTGCGATTGGTTTTTGGGTCGGCTCTGAGACACCGCTTGAAGTCTTGACATCGAGTTCGAGCGATCGATCGCGGAATGCGATTTGATTTGATGCGTTGGGATCGTCTCGGATGGGTGGTGAGTCGCTATACTGCGGCGGTTGACCACTCTCAGCCGAACCATCCCGCTTATGAATGTCGCTAAGCTGCTCGAAAAAAGACGCGACAACTGGACCGAGCTCGAACGGTTCTGTGAAACGCTGGAGGTTGGTGGAAAGACTTCGAAACAACGGAGCGAAAATCAAGGCACCGCCGGCGTCGCCCAGTTTGCAACGCTGTATCGAGGTGCGTGTGCTGATCTTGCACTCGCTGACGCGTATCAACTTCCGCCCGCAACGGTGTCCTACCTGCATCGATTAGTTGCTCGGGCTCACAACCAGCTTTACCGTGCCGGAAAATTTGAGCCGACCACGTGGGCACAGTTGTTGTTTCGGCAGGCGCCGCAGCAAATTTTTGCGGATCCGTGTGTGCGTGTCGCGGCCATCGTCTTTTTTGGCTTGTTCGCACTTGCGATGTATCTGGGATACCAAGAAACGCTGTTTCCTGAATTCGCATCGACGGTCGTGGGTGAAACGCAGTTGGAAGAGATGGAGGCCATGTATGAACAACCCATCCAAGCTTCGCTGTCCCACTACGTCTCGATGTCAGCGTTCTACATCATGCACAACACGGGCATTGGGTTGAAGTGTTTTGCGTATGGTGTTTTGATCATCCCGTGCCTGTTCATATTGGCGTTCAACGGCATCAGCCTGGGCACCGTTTTTGGTTACATGGCACGCGGTGATAGCGGCGGTGGAGACAACTTCTTTCACTTCGTGACAGCGCACGGACCGTTTGAATTGACTGCGATTGCGCTTTCGGCCGGTGCGGGGTTGCGTCTTGGATTGGGTTTGTTTGATACGCGTGGTCTGACACGATTGGATTCGCTGCGTCGCGCTGCATCGCGAGCAATTCCGATCATGTCAGCGGCTGCAGTTTTATTTGTTTTGGCGGCATTCACTGAAGGATTCTTGTCGCCTAGCTCGGCGCCGTATCTTCTGAAGGCGGCGTGGGCTGTTTTCTCATCATCGCTGATCAGCTTCTACTTTGTCGTGCTGGGTTTTCCCTCCTCCGCGTTATCATTTTCGTCCGGCAATGCCAAAGATCATGCAACTTGATCGAACGCACGTTGCGATCCGTGCGAGGACGCTATCGGAAATTGGCGACTTAGCCCTGCGGATGATTCGTCAGTATCCCAGTGCTTATCTGACCGTGTTTTGGTTGGGAGCGATCGGATGGGCAATCCTTGACGTCGCTATCTTGGGATGGCTGCCATGGCAGGGGTTTCAGTGGAATGAGACCGACTTTTGGTTGGGCCGTGACCCGCAGGATTGGCTTGATTTGTCGCGTTATGTCGTTGGCATGATCACGCTGGTGACGCTGCAAACACCGCTGGCCGGTATTTTCACGACATTTTATCTCGGTCAGGCCGTCTTTGAGAAACGACCGACCGTGGCACGGACCATTGCGGAAGTCCGGTCACGCGTTTGGGCCCTGTTATGGACGCTAGGCTTTCGCAGACTCACCATCCCCATAACGTTGTTCATTGCATCACGCATTGGACAGCCCAGCAGCGTCTTTTGGGATCTGGTGATTCCGGTCGCGGCACTTTTATATGCGGGGGTGATTCAGTCAAACCGCCCGTTCCTTCCCGAGATGTTGGTTTTGGAAAAGTGCCCTCTGCGAAGTCGCGATCCAGGCGTGGTCCGGTTGTCGCAACGTTCGCGAACACTCCATCGTCCGATGGCGGGCGAATTGGGGAGTCGCTTCTTGCTGGTTGCCATGACGTTGGGAATCATGGCCGCAAGCAGCTACCAAACGC
>JBCCJB010000400.1:0-4003 GCA_039028015.1 Planctomycetota bacterium | reverse complement strand
CGGTTTCCATCGGAACTTTCGGTTCCAACGGCAATTCGAGAATGCTTCCTTGTCGCTCGCACCTTGGATCACACCCCGTGCTGCAGATTCTTCGGCTGTTTTTATCTCGACTTGTGGCCCAGGCTTCTCGGCAACGCGCGCTAGCATCGAACGTTGTCGTCGTTGTGTTTGCAATCGGCGTGTTTGCAATCGGCACCACTGGCGAGTTGATCTCGGGATCTGCCGCCGCTGATGAATGGTCAACGCCCATCGTCGATTCCACATCAACCCCGCGTTCCAAATTGGGGATCACCGCGACGCAGCGAGACTGGGAAACCGAAACAGGTCGATTGAACCGACCCGTGCTCGAGTTGTTACCTTCGCCAACGGCACCCGAATCATCAGACGGATCAGGCACCGAGCGGAACGTTGATGCAACGAAAGCCGCTGAAGCTGAGCAAGAAACCGAGCCATCACCACCCCCAAAGCTGGTCACACCGGCCGAAGCTTCGTTGTCCGCAATTCATCAGTCATGGCAAAGCGGTCCGCTGGCTGAAACGTCGAGCCAAAATGCGTTGGTATTAAAATCGCCGCCGCAAACCGAGCCGCTACCCAATCCAAACAATGCGGCACCGCATGTGACCGAGCCACTTTTTCAAGTTCCTCGATTCGACACATCTGGACCGACAAGTTCGAGTTCGATCGTCAACGCAACACGGCCCGGTATCGAGTCGCCGGCTGCTCGGGTGCCCAAAGCGATGCCACCTGGTCACCTTCCGGGGTGGATGCAGCCTCTCGCTAATAAAGCGTCAAACCGAAACCCGACGTCCAACTGGTTCGAATCGCGGTCACCCCAGCCATCTTCGTCAGCTTCAAACTGGGTGCCACGCGGATCCACATTCTCAGCGGTAGATATCTGGCGTGTGCCACCTTCAATCGGTGCTTCCGGATTCAATGGCGATCAACCCCGGCAGGCTGTGATCAGTGAGCCAGCAATCGGAAGCGGTTTGGCCGACAAACCAAGTCAGCCTTCGTCATCATCCGAGTTGGTTGACACGAAGTCTGATGTGCCGTCGACGACAAAGGACGTCATCGAATCAAAGACAACACTGCCGGGGCCTGATCGAACGTCTGTTGAACCCGAAACCGTGTGGCGTGAGCCGTTACCAATTCACGTTCTTCCAACGTTGCCGGAATCAAAATCACAGGCAAGCGACGACGGTGTCGAGACGATCAAGAACGACAATGCCGTCAGCGAACTCGCTTCCGAACCGTCTCGCCGTTATCAAGACCTTGGTCAGCAAGAAACGGATCAGCAAAGAATTGATCAGCAAGAAACGGGTCAGCAAGAAAACGATCAGCGGGAAACCGAGACGCAAATATCGAAGCGTCGATCCGGTCCCTCGGAGCCACTGACACGTTCGACTGCTCAACCTGAAATGGTCCGCCGAAGCGTGCGCGATCTGTTCAGTGATGAACCGCTCGAGATCGATGACGGCCATGATGATGTTGAGCCTGATGCGGACGCAAAGGCGACTGGATCAGAAAGCTCCAATCTCGACACGCCGTCATCGGATGTTCGAAATGGCGAAAGTGATGCGTCTGGAACTCAGCTGAAGGTGCTTCGGATTCGTAAGCCAGACGAAATGCGTTCAGAGGAATCGGTCGACGTTTATTACGACAAAGAGCCTTCGCTCGAAGCATTACCCGCTGATGATGTGAAGCTGAAGCGTTGGGATCCAAACTCGAGTTCGAGCACCAATACGGATGCCACTGATTCCGCTTCGGTTGACGTTGACGACGACAAGCGGGACTCGTCCGATAATGCGGGATCACCTGAACAAGATGTTGAGATTCCAGTTGATGTGTCGCAGCCGCGTGATGCGACGGGCCGTGTCAAAAATCACTCCGGCGTCTATGCGATTCCCAAACCGGATCGTGCGATTCTCTCGATGCAGTCTGGTATTCGCAGCACGCTTCAGTCATACGCACGCGATCGAGAACGCGCTGATGGACGATCCAACTGGGGCATGATGCATGCCATCATGGTCTATGGATCGGAAACGCGCTTGATTGCTCGCGGTCGTTTGTACAGTTCGATCGCTTGGATTGCGGGCAACAACCCATGCCGCGGTGCTCGGCTGATGTATTCCGATCGTGGCACGCTACGTGTTCATGAGGGCGTTGGTCTTCAAGGGCATCAAGCGCAGTGGCTTGCTATTTTGGCGATGGCAGACGTTCCAAGTGAGTACCCGCTCTATGTGGGTCGCGATCGATATGATGTGGCGGACTTGGTCAAAACCGAGGCTTCTTCGTGCCGCGAGAATGACGAGTTGACGTTCACGCTCATTGGTCTTTCGCATTATCTCGATACTGAATCGACATGGGTGTCCGACGATGGGCAGTCATGGGACTTTGAACGTATTCTCTACAGCGAACTCAACCAACCCATTGTGGGAGCGGCTTGCGGTGGCACTCATCGGCTGATGGGATTCGCTCACGCGTTGCGAAAGCGTCGGCTTGAAAACCAGCCAATCACGGGACAGTGGGCGCGGGCGGAGACGTATCTGGATGACTTTGTGAACTACACGTTTCGCATTCAAAATCGAAACGGATCGATGAGCACCGATTGGTTTGAATCGCGCGAGGACAATGGCGACTTGGACCGGCAGGTTCAGACAACCGGTCACATGGTTGAGTTCTTACTCACTCACTTGCCCGATGACCAGCTTGGTGATCCGCGTTTGACGCGAGCGATTCAGTTCTTGCTGCGATCCATGTCGCGGGGGCGAAACCGTGATTGGTCGATCGGACCCAAAGGCCACGCACTGCGATCGCTCGCGATCTATTACGAACGCATGTACGGACGCGGCAAAGCGGTCAGCGATGCCTACGTCGCCGGTCGCAGTCGCAATCGCCGCTGATCGGTGGCTAGACCCAATCTGCGGTGTTTAGTTACCTTAATTGCTGCCAACGACGTCGCAAAACCGCGTCGTTTTGTCCGTCGCAGCGGGACAAGCCGCAACGCCAACTCCTCTTTGGCGAATCCAGCGAGCGCGGTACACTCTGGCTTGTCGTGGCCGGACGCTTTTCCGATATCGCGACGATCGGGCGAATTTAAGTCCGACTGCCCCGTGGTGTAATCGGCAACACAGCTGGTTTTGGTCCAGCCATTCTAGGTTCGAGTCCTAGCGGGGTAGCTTCGTGGCAAGTCAGCCAAAGCCGATTGAAGACATACCCAGTGTTTCGTTGGGTTTTCTTGATCGGCTTTTTTAGTTCTTCATCCAAGGGCGGATTGTCCTGCAATGTCTGGGGTACTTTTGGGGGTAGTGATTTCGTTCCCTCCGATTCCACCTTTCGAGTCACGCCTTCGATGACAGACCCGTCCGTGACCGCTCGATCGAAACTCGCCTGCATCGTCATTTCGCAATGCTTCTTTGTCACATCGGGCGAGTTACCAAGCCAGTTTGTCACGTCCTTGGCCGGATAGTGGGCGAGCAAGTCGGTTTCGCGGGTAGCGCGAAGATTCTGCATCGGCTTTTCCCACGGGACCAAACCGGCTCGGGTGATGATCTTGTCTAGCGTCGTCAAAATGTTGTCCGCGTGGCCGCATCGCGTTTGGACGGACATGGCACCCTCGGGGGGCATCCCACGGGCGCTTAGCAAGTGTGGGCGTAGCTTGGGGAAGATTGCACAGCGGCGGACGTGCAAACCACTGACGCAGCTCGTCAGCGGATGCAAAACGATCTCGGTATTCGTTCCACGATTGCACCGACGGCGCTTTGCTCCCGTCAATTCGCAAGTGAATCACTGACACGCAAGCGCCAACGTAATCATACGCAATGCTAAAGTGCGGGCTATTGGTCGCACTGTCTCTAGACTTTCTGGGGTGTTGGTCATTTCGGATGATCGGCAATCCTTTTTGTTGGATGCTTGCTGAAACCCACAGCCGTTTGATACCGGCGTGATGCTTGGCGTTTTCGCTCGTGCGGAATCCGACGGACACGATTTCACCATCGCGTTT
>JBCCJB010000399.1:0-4007 GCA_039028015.1 Planctomycetota bacterium | reverse complement strand
CAGCGATCGGGAACTTCAAAAGTTGAAACGCACGGTGACGGCGACTGCGATAGAACGTGCAATCCAAAACGAGTCGTGCATCGGTGCGCAACGCGAGGGCGCGTGCCGTTGCGTACTGAAACATTTGATTGCCCAAGCCGCCCGCGATTCGGACAGAAACAGTGTTGTTGGCGATCGGCTGCATGTGCGTTTGCGAACGCGAATTGACGGCGAGAGTTTGGCGGAGGTTTATGCCGCGTGCCGACCATCGCTCGTGGATTTTGCAATGTGGCTTGGTGAGGCGTTGAGCATTGCGAACAAGTGGGCATCGACTGAGTTTTCGACGATTGAATGTGTGTCAGTGCCGCAAAACGTTTTGCTCAATGCATGATTGCGTGATACGAGCAGTCGTTGCTTTTCCGAAACGAGAGACAGCACGCGTTGTTTGAAAGTCACCTGCATCGCGAGCAGACATGAGTTCCACGGCAGGACCGACATCGGCTTTGACGTGATCGCCTGATATCGTTTGGCGTAACGGCTCTCCGGGTTATCGTTGATTTGATAGTTACCAAATCCAAAATCACGTTTTAGATTTTTTAGATGCCAATACAGATAGCCACAAAACTGTCGGCGACATTGGCCTCGATGAAAACGTTCAAATCGCCGATCGTGGGTGAAATAGGTTTTGGGAGTCACCTGAAAGAAGCCGATATCGCCGGCGCCCGAAACCGGGCTCGATGCTAGCACGCCCAGTCTCGCATCGGTGCCCCGGGCCAAGTTGAGACCCGAGAAACACAGCATGCGATCGAGTGGTTTATCCAGCGATCGAAGCTGCCTGGTCACGCTTTCAAGCGAGTCGGTGATGGCTAGGTGGTCGTCATCCAGTTTGGTGGCGATGGCATAGCGAGTTGCCGCCAGAGCGAAGTTGTAATAGTTCACCAAGCTGTTGGGGCTCGTGGATGCGGTACGCCGATGCCCTTTGCTGCCCGGTGGGTGTACACGATCGCGGTAATGAATCACACGCAAACGATCGGCGCCAACCTCATGCTGCAATCGTTCTAAGATCGCCGCGGTTTCATCAGAGCAGTCGTTGTAAACCGCAACAATCTCATCGAAATGCGGTAGGTGACTTCGGATTGTCAGTTCTAAGAATTCGTCGCCATTGCGAATGCGCATGAACGCGCTGATGCCAGGTGGACGCTGATCACAGCTTAGGTCGCGTGGGTGAAATCGATAGCCTTCGACGGCACCGGATTGGACTTCTTGTGGATGATCAACCATCGTGAACGTCTATTGGCACGTTGATCTCACGCGGCTCGCGTACTTATCGGTTGGGAAACAACGGCCGCTGTGTCGTCGACAAAGACGGTGTTGATCTGATCCTGATAGACCACACGGTAGCCAGCTTCCATGATTCGCTGCCGAACTCGGCTGGCGGGCTGGGACATTTCGGGAATCGATTCAAATTTCGGGTGAACATCGCACAACTCGACAATCATCATCCTGGGTCGCCAGCGACAGAGATCAAAGCCAAGGAACACCGGTTCTTCATAACCTTCAACGTCGACGACTAAGAGATCAAAACCGGGCTGCACTCGGTTGGCATCGAGCAGTTCATCAAGCTTTTTGACCGGAACGCGATTCGCTGGTGTCGTTGATGGGTCATTTGATTGAGAGGAGGTCATCTTCATGGCCTCGTACTGTTTGAGCGTCGCTTGGCAAAGTGTGGTCAACGATCCATTTTGCACCATGTCCGCATGCTTGGTCTCGCTGCCAGCGGCCACATTGATCACCGACACATCGTTGAAGCGATGCCGCGATTGACAACGACTAGCAAAATACGGTGACGCTTCGACATACACACCACGCCATCCGGCGTCGGCCAGCCAGGATGTGTTTGAAAAACGCTCTCCGTCGTATGCCCCGACTTCAACGAATTGCGGCGGCTTGTCCAATTGCGTGGTGGCAGATCGCTGACCGGCTGTTTCGCAGATGTGTTCCTGAATCAGCTGATTCAACTTCGGTACCTGGCACGTCTTGGTTGGATGGGTCGATTTCCTAATGGCACTCAAATGACAAACCAGACCACGCAGCGACGAACCAAGACAACGCATGCGTTGTTTTGCCGAAAGCCCGTGCTTGGACGTTTGCAGGTCATTGGTTCGCATGAACAGGATGTCGCCGTGTCGCCTTGGTGCCATAACGGGTTCAAATCCAAATTGACTCAGGAACGCCGCTAGTTCATCGAACAGCACGCCAGAGTCGTAGTACGGGACCGTCGAAGCTTCGCAGATCACCGCTTTCACGTTTTGGAGTAGCGTTGTGGCACCGTTGAGCACAAGCAGCTCTGCTCCCTGAACGTCGACCAACAGCACATCCCACGGTACCGAGCCACGCTCTTTCACCAATGTGTCCAGGGTCCGAGACGTCAGGCGTTCCGATTGGCCTGTTTCGTGCACATGCGACCAACGCCCCGACAAGTTCGGGGTTGCGTGAAAGATTGAATTGGAAGCGCCGCCGTTGCTGAATTGATGCAACTCGATGTGTTGGTCTTCTTGGTCGGTCAGCAACGCGTGTTCGACCCAGTGTGTTGCGGGACCATTATGCGCATCGATGACGCGACACAGTTCCGCGTGCGTTGTTTCTGAGCCTTCAATCCACCATATCTGCCGGTAGCCGAGCGATTCGTAGTGCTCACGTTCCTGGGCGAGATGAGCTCCCACATGAATCAACGATTGAGGCCGCCAATGACGCGGTCGCAACTGCTCCAGCAAGACAATGGGATCGGCCTTACGACGTAGCCGTTTTTGTAAGCGAGCAAGCATCGCTCAAGGCAACCGTTTTCAAAATGGGCAGGTGACAGACTTCTGCAAATGGACGTTAGCAAACGATCGCTTTAGATAGCAAGTTCCATGCGACTCAATTTCGCGAAGGGCTTATCCGTTAACACATGAGCCGAACGCGATACCGTCGGGTGGCATTTGAAATGCAAGGCGAAATTGAAGCCCGAGGCTACCGTCAACGGCTCATCGCACGCCGCCGCTCGGTTCTCGGACAGGCTCGAAGTCATTTGATTTGCTAGCAACCAGTTCGCTGTCATCAATTGACGATCGAATCAATGCGACGGATCGTTTGCATTCGGCGTTGCGGTCTTTTCGATGCGAATGACATGATGTCGTTCCTCGTACGGATACCGCGATTGGCGATCTATGAACCAGCAATCGAACGAACATCAATCAGCGACAGCACCGAACGTCGGGAGAATCGGTGTCGTCATGACGACCTACAACCAGCCCGAATCGCTTGCCAAATCCCTGCTGAGTTTTTCATTGCAGACTGACGGCGATTTTGATGTGCTGGTCGCTGATGACGGTTCAGACCGTCGCACGGCGGAAGTGATTGAACGATTTTCCAACTCGTTAATGATTCGGCATGTTTGGCACCCTGACACGGGTTTTGCCAAGTGCGAGATCTTGAATAAAGCCATTGCGGTTTCGGATCATGACTATCTGATTTTTACCGATGGCGACTGCATCGTCGCGCGAGACTTTGTGGCGATTCATCGTCGGCATGCTCGACCTGGCCACTTTCTGTCGGGCACTTACAACAATCTTCCGGCGTCGTTCGGCGATATCGTCTCGGAACATGCAATCACTTCGGGTGACGCGTTTGAGTTGGCTTGGTTGCGCGGTCGAGGTCTGCCCAAAAGCAGAATGGATTGGAGAATGCATCGAAGCCAGATCCTCAAACGTGTCTTAAATGCGACGACCACGACGCGACCGAATTGGAATGGCTGCAATGTGTCCGGCTGGCGTCGCGATTTGATCGCGGCCAACGGATTTGACGAGCGGATGGGGCACGGTGGTTTGGATCGTGAGCTCGGCTACCGGCTTAATCATGCTGGTATCCGAGGGAGCCATGTCCGGTTCCTCGCGATTTGTCTTCACTGCGATCATCAGCGTGGTTACGCCGATCCCGAGACACTGGAAAACAACCGATCCATTCTGGCTACAACACGCCGAAATCGT
>JBCCJB010000398.1:0-4029 GCA_039028015.1 Planctomycetota bacterium | reverse complement strand
TGCTCAGGATGAATTGAATAGCGATGAGCGCTCATTCACGTTTGACACGTTTTGGGACGTTTCTTACGGACCAGCCCAAGGCACCGCGAATTTGTGCGATGTTTTAATTCCGCGATACCCCGGCGATGCGGTTTTAAGCGACGCGTCATCGACTCGGTCACCACCCGTTTCTGTCATTGGTGACAAACGACCGGCCGTCGTGTTGGTTCACGGCGGGGGCTGGGTCAGCGGCGATAAGTGGGTACAGGGGGCCTACGCTCGGCTGCTGGCCAAGCAGGGCATCTTGGTGATCAACATCAATTACCGTCTCGCTCCCGATCATCTTTTTCCCGCGATGGCCGACGACGTCCGCACCGCGTTGATTTTCCTGAATCAACATGCTGATGCGCTTTCAGTGGACCAGAATCGAATCGGTCTGGGCGGCTATTCCGCCGGCGCCCATTTATCCTCGCTGATCAGCGTGATGATGAATGAGCCGATTTCGACACGCGTGCTATCAAGTCACTGGGGTGCCGACGATCCACGTTGGGGCAAGCTGCCAAAAATCGCGGGGGCCTGCGTTGGCGGACCGCCATGCGATTTTCGGAATCTACCGCCAGCCAATGTCTCAATGGCGTATTTTTTGGGCGGCAGTCGAGAAGAGGTGCCTGATCAGTACTTTGCCGCGTCAGTCACGGCGCATGTTTCGCCTGGCGACCCGCCCATCCGCATCATTCACGGCGATAAGGACTTCATCGTGCCCATCGCCAATAGCGAAGGCCTAATTGAAGCGTGTCGCAACCATGATGTTCCCGCCGAGCTGATTCGTATTCCCGGTGAAGGCCATTTGGTGACGTTCATGCACGATCGAACGCAGGCGGCCGTCGCCGAGTTCTTTCGTGATTTGTTCTTCAAAGGCGACACGCATTCAGGCGATGGAAATTCGTCGCTTGCGAACGCTGGCGGCCAACTCAGTGAGGATGACGTGCGTGTCGTTCCAGCCAAGACAGGCGTCGGTCACGCTGACGCCGCGAATCAGTGAATCACCACCCAGTTTTTGGTTGCCCTCGCGAAGGTTGCTTTCGATCATCACACCCATGATCCGATGATCGCCCTCGGCCACTTGTCCGCAGACATCACGACAAACATATCGTTGGCGATGGTGTTTCTTACGACTATTGGCGTGGCTGCAGTCGATCATGATTCGCGGCGTGAGTTTTGCCTTTTCCAGTATCTCAGATGCCATATCGATACTGGCGGCATCATGGTTGGTGTGCAAACCTCCACGCAGAATGACATGACAGTCAGCATTACCCGCGGTGGCGAAAATTGCGGATGTACCCTCTTTAGTCACTGACAAGAAATGATGCGGACGGCTGGCTGAACAGATCGCATCGACCGCAATTTGGACATTCCCACTGGTGCCATTTTTGAAACCCACCGGGCAGGACAATCCTGATGCCAGTTCACGATGCCCTTGGCTTTCGGTCGTCCGAGCTCCAATGGCGCCCCAGGAAACCAGATCCGCGACGTATTGGGGACTAATCAGATCGAGGAATTCGGTGCCCGTTGGAAGTCCCATCGCGTTGATGTCTCGCAGCAAACCGCGAGCAAGCTTCAAGCCGCGATTAATCTCAAAACTGTCATCCAGACCCGGATCATTGATCAGTCCTTTCCAGCCAACGGTGGTCCGGGGTTTTTCGAAATAAACTCGCATCACAATTTCAAGGTCATCGATCAGTTCACGTCGCTGTGCAGCGAGCAAATTCGCGTACTCCATCGCGGCATCGGGATCGTGAATCGAGCACGGTCCCACGACGACGACCAATCGATCATTGCTGCCGCCGAGAATTTGCTGGATGCGAGATCGACCCGCCACAACAGTTTCGGCCACATCAGTGGTCGCGGGGAATGCCTCCAGCAATTCGTGCGGCGACATCAGATTTTTCATCGCCACGATACGCAAATCGTCAGTGCTGGCGGTCGTCGAAGTGGATGGCATAAACGGAGACGATGGAACTGAAATGAAAGGGGACGGAGATAGCAGAATCGATGCGATGGGCGGGGGTGACCATTGCAGCGGCTGACCAATGCACTGGGTGACCACGGAACGGGCGACCGATTGGCCAGTCGGACTATTGGATCGGCTTAGTTAACCGCCATAGCATAAATTGTCATGGAACATTGGTCACCAGATCTCTTGTGTTCGTTCGCATTTGGCGTTTATAGACCGAGCGACAGGAAGGTTTCGCTCGATGCGCATTGCAATGGCATTTTCCGGTGGCGGCGTCCGCGCGACCGTATTTCATCTCGGGGTACTCGCACGCCTGGCCAAGTCAGGTCACTTGGCGAGCGTCCAATCGCTTTCCACCGTCAGCGGCGGCAGTTTAGCTGCGGGATTGGTGCTTGCCGCCAATCAATATCAGTGGCCAACACCGATGCAGTATTTTCGTTTTGTTGTTCCACGAATCCGGCAGCTGCTGACCTCACGCGATTTGCAACGCGTTTATGTGCTCAGTTCGTTGGTTCGCCCTTGGCGTTTGATGAGCGGTCGTGCTCGCGTTTTGGGTGATTGTTTGGCGCGACACTGGCAGATCGATGCCAATCTGGCCGATCTACCGCATTGGCCGCGATGGACCATCAATGCCACCTGTTATGAAACGGGAAAGAACTTTCGTTTTGGTCGCGACATCATGGGTGATTACCAAACCAAGTATGTTCAGCGACCGTCATTCTCGTTGGCTCACGCACTGGCCGCGTCGGCCGCGGTGCCCGGATTAATCGGTCCGCTGGTTCTTTGCACCAGCAAGCACCGATGGAGTGAACGTGCCGATCAAACGTGGCGACCCATTTTCCCACCACATCGTCGTTACCACCTCTGGGACGGTGGCGTTTACGACAATCTGGGTGTTGAATCGCTATACAAACCAGGTGTCGGTTTACGAGACGATTGCGACTTCTTGCTCGTCAGTGATGCATCACGACCGCTCGAAGTGGGGCGTGAACGATCACGATTCAATCCAGCCTACGTCGAAGCGTCGATGCGGTTGGTTGACATTGCCACCGATCAGATTCGAAGCCTACGGGCACGAATGTTAATCGACCATTTCAACCAGCATCCAGGTCGCGGTGTTTATTTGCGGATGGGATTGGATACCACTGAGCCGCGGCGGCGAATGCACGCTTCAGGTCCCGTTTCATTAACTCAGGCCGAGATCAATCAAGCAACCTCGTTTGAAACGACGCTTCGACGGCTGCGGTCGAGCGAATTCGCGAGGTTATTTCAGCACGGTTTGGAGGTCGCTGACGTCACGCTGGGACGCTACGGCAGTGGCAACGAGACGTCCGCTCAACCGATCAAAGTCGCCTGAATCCGTTGGCCTTTAGCAAGGTCGAACGTCAATCGCCCTTTTGATTTGCTGGCAAAGTCCAAGATCAACCCGATGTGGATGTCGGCAATTTTCCCCAAAATTTTGTTGACCGGTGCACCAAACACCCGTAGTCTCACCAGCGTGCTGGGACGCCGTCTTTTCTTTATGCGTCACTAGTCTGCCCTCGACACGGATGACACCCAACGCATGCCTACCCCACCGATTCCGCCAGCAGAGGCCCAAACAATCTCGCCCCTGGCGACCAGTCGGTCTTTGGTTGCCGATCCGATTTATTTGGTCAACGCCGCCTTTCTGCAGGAAATCAAGGACAGCCACGGATCGCTTTGGCACCTCACGCACGAAACCAGATGTCTGTGCGATTTTGATGAAAATGATCGCGAGCGACCTCAGGCCGTCATCAAACAGCTCGTCGTCGCAATGGACGAATTACGCGATTTGTTGGCCCTGCAATTCTCGCTCGAGGAGTCCTACGGCTACGTTACGATTTCGGCACGTGAGTTAGCTGCCGGACGTGCGGAAGGGTCGACCGACCCGTTGCAATCGGACGCGGCACTCGCAATTGACCAACATCGGAGCCTTTATTTGCATGTGGTGGATTTAGCCGAGCACGTGGAAGAATTACAATATCGGGGCTGTGATCAGAACTGTTTGATGGCGG
>JBCCJB010000397.1:0-4039 GCA_039028015.1 Planctomycetota bacterium | reverse complement strand
CTCGGCATTGATGTCGGTACCAGTGGTACCAAGACGCTGCTGATTGACGAAACCGGTCATGTTCTGGCCGAAGCGGACGCTGAGTATCCGATGGAGCAGCCTAAGCCTGGATGGACACAACAGAATCCGGACGATTGGTGGAATGCGACCGTGAAGACCGTTCGCGCGGTCCTGAGAAAGTCACGCGTAAAAAAAGATGACGTGAAAGCGATTGGCTTGTCGGGCCAAATGCACGGCTCGGTCTTCTTGGATGCCAACAACAAAGTGATTCGACCGGCGATCCTTTGGAATGACCAACGAACGGCCAAACAGTGCGACGACATCACATCGGCGGCTGGCTCTCGAAAACGACTAATCGATTGGGTTGCCAATCCAGCCTTGACTGGTTTTCAGGCTCCCAAAATCCTTTGGCTCCGCGATAACGAAAAACGCAACTTCGACAGATTGTCCAAGGTGCTGCTGCCCAAAGACGACATTCGACGGCGTTTGACGGGCGATTATGTCACTGAAGTCAGCGATGCCTCGGGCACACTCTTGTTGGATGTTCGCAAGCGAACGTGGTCGACCAATCTGCTGAGCAAACTATCCTTGGACGCGTCACTGCTTCCAGACGTTGTCGAGTCAGAAGATGTCACGGGCACGCTGACACCCGATGCTGCCAAACAACTTGGTCTAACCCGCAATTGTAAGGTCGTTGGCGGAGCGGGCGACTGTGCGGCTGGCGCGATCGGCAATGGTATCGTCCGAAAAGGGTTGCTCAGCACTTCGATCGGCACATCGGGCGTCATGTTTGTTCACAGCGATGACCCCTCCATTGATAGCCAAGGCCGATTGCACACATTTTGTCACGCGGTCCGCGGCAAGTGGCACATGATGGGTGTCAATCTCACCAGTGGTGGCTCTTTGTCATGGTGGGTTGATCAGGTGCTCAAGGGCCAAGCAGGTGTTACCGGCAGCGAACGCTATGACGTTGCCACAGCGGAGGCGTCCAGCGTGCCCGCGGGTTCCGGAGGTTTGGTCTTTTTGCCTTACCTCAATGGCGAGCGGACGCCTCACGCGGACCCGAAGGCTCGGGGAGCCTTCGTTGGACTCAACCTCATCCACGATCGAGGCGCGATGACGCGTGCGGTCATGGAAGGCATCACCATGGCCTTAAGAGACAGCCTGGAAATCATCAAACAGCAAGGCGTGCCCGTCAATCAAATCCGGGCCAGCGGTGGCGGCAGCCGAAACACGCTGTGGCGACAGATGCAAGCCGATGTGTTCGGGAAGAAGATCACGACGCTCAAGGTCGAACAAGGTCCTGCGTATGGCGTGGCACTCCTAGCCGCTGTCGGTGATGGTGCCTATCGAAACATCGCTGCCGCGTGCAAAGCAACGATCGAAGTGGCCTCCGAAACGAAACCCGTGCCAGCAGCTAGAAAGGTATACGATCGACTGTTCCCGACGTACCAATCGCTATACGGCAATCTCAAGGACAGCATGCACGCCTTGGTCGACGTTGAAAGCAGCTTGTAAGGCCTGCCGCAGTGGATGCTCTATAGTGTTGTTTGCCGGTCAGATTGAAGATGAATGAGCGTCAATGGCGACGCGATGTGATTGAGCAATCACAGTGCGTGGTAATCAAGGTCGGCACACGTGTTCTAACCACGCCTGAGGGAACGCTGGACGTCGACCGGGTTGATCGCATCGCTGCACAGGCCTGCCGCGTCGCGGAAACGGGCCGCCAAACGATCTTGGTCAGCAGTGGTGCGGTTGGGGCGGGTGTGGCTCGATTGAATTTGACGCGGCGGCCCCGAACCATTGCTTCTCTTCAGGCGGTTGCCGCAATTGGCCAGGCGGATTTGATCAGGTCGTATGAGCGTGCCTTTCGTGAGCGTGGACGACACGCCGCGCAAGTTCTATTGACCAAAGCCGATCTTCGCCGACGCAGCGGATACCTGCATGTTCGCAACGCTCTGTCGGGGATCCATGAACTTGGCGCGATCGCGGTGATTAACGAAAATGACTCCGTCGCGGTTGCCGAGTTGAAAACGACCTTCGGAGACAACGATCGACTGGCCGCACATGTCGCGGGATTGTTCAACGACGCGTTACTGATCTTGCTGACAGATGTGGCGGGTCTCTATGACGGGCCTCCCGACGATGACGCGAGTGAACGCATCGAAATGGTTCGTCACGTCGATGAGGATTTGATGGCGTTGGCTGACGAGCACAAGTCAGCGACAAGCAAAGGAGGGATGAGCGGTAAGCTTCGGGCCAGCAAGTTGGCCAACTCACACGGTCATCCCACAATCATCGGTCCAGGGCGCCTGGATGATGTCGTTGATCGCATCATGGCCGGTGACGATGTCGGCACACTCTTCGTGCCTCCCAAACGAACCATCCGCGGGCGACGTCGATGGATCGCCGGTGCGGCGACAGTTGCGGGTTATCTGCACTTGGATCAAGGTGCTGTTGACGCCATAAGCGGGCATGGCAAGAGCTTGTTGGCGATCGGCATTCGCCGCGTCGAAGGCGTGTTCTCGCAAGGTAGCGTCGTTGCGTTGATGGATCCTAATGGCCACGAGATAGGTCGCGGTCTATGCAATTACCGCAGTACGGAAATCGAACGTATTCAAGGAGCACCCAGCGAACAGATCGAAGCTATCCTCGGACATCGGCCCTATGAGAATGTCGTCCATCGCAACAATTTGGTCCTCAATGTCGTCCCCGACGGCTAAACTCAATCTCTTGGTTGAGCCGATGCTTCGATCGCCGTTTCGAATGGATTCGACTTCATGTTTGATAGGGAACTTGCGTGAGTCAGTCGTGTCCCGAAATGTCGATGCTGACGGCCTTCGCCGCAGGTGAGATCGCGGTCGAGAAGGGTCTGTCGCTCGCACATCACGTCGATCATTGCACGAGCTGTCAGGCCAAACTGCAGACCATCGCAGATGAGATCAAGCCGCTCGCGCTGTCACCGTCAGCGATCACGGCTGATTCCGATCAATTGGCCACGCGATTGTCGGAGGCCAAGCAATGGAAACGGCCGCTGCATCGGCAAGCTGTGGATCGGTTTTTTGTGGGTGATCTTGAGCCATGGTTGAAGCTGGTCACCACGGTCGACGGCAAATCTCAAGTGGCGGAATTTGTCCTGCACCGATGTTTGGGACGCGGCGGGATGGGCGTCGTTTTTTTGGCCGAAGATCGCAAGCTAGGACGCTCTGTTGCATTGAAGTTGATGTCGCCTGGATTGCTGGCCGATCCAACCTCTTCGACTCGATTTCAACGCGAGGCCCACGCATCCGCGTCCATCAATCACCCCAACGTGGTCACGATCCACGGTGTGGGTGTGTGGCATGACCTGCCGTACCTAGTCATGGAGCTGATTGAAGGTCAATCGCTATCGGACTTGATGGCGCAAGGACCGATCCCGATACGACGCATTTTTGAAATTGCCCGCGAAATGACTGATGGGCTGGCCGCCGCGCATGCTGCGGGTGTCACCCATCGTGATGTCAAGCCACAAAACATTTTGATCCAAACAGATACCGGACGCATCAAGCTGACGGATTTTGGTCTTGCGCAGACCGCCAGTGATCCAGCGTTGACCAAAACGGGGTTGATGGTTGGCACTCCGGAATTCATGGCTCCCGAGCAAGTTGATCCGGCTTTGGGCGTCGTTGATGCACGCAGCGATTTGTTCAGCTTGGGGAGCGTGATCTACTCAATGTGCACCGGCCAACCTCCGTTCACCGGTCCTTCGGCAATCTCGACGCTCCAGGCGGTTTGCCACACGCCGCATCAATCACTGCTTCAATCGCTACCAGATGTGCCGCCCTGGTTTGCAACGCTGATCGATCGACTTCTTGAAAAACAGCCGGCTGATCGACCTGGTTCCGCTGATGAAGTGAGTCACGCACTCGCGATGCACCAGCCACCGCCCCAGTCGTTCCCAAGAATCAACATTAATTCACGCTCGGAAACGCAACGAAGCGATCGTAGCGCACGACAAACACGCGTGCGACCACGTCGGCAACAACGATTGATGATTGGT
>JBCCJB010000396.1:0-4062 GCA_039028015.1 Planctomycetota bacterium | reverse complement strand
CTACGGTCGCGGCTGCTTGTTGGCCCGCAAGCTGATTGAAGCTGGCACACGATTCGTCAGCGTCAGCAGCGGACAAGTTTGGGACCAGCATGGCAAGCTTAAGGAAGGTCACACGAAAAATGCCCTGGCGACGGATCGTCCCGTCGCGGGGTTGATCGCTGATCTGAAACAGCGGGGCCTATGGGAGGACACGTTGATTGTGTGGGGGGGTGAGTTGGGACGCACACCGGTCGTGCAAGGAAAACACGGCCGTGATCACAATCCGCAAGGATTCACGATGGTGCTAGGTGGCGGTGGCATTCGCGGCGGAATGGCTCACGGCGAAACTGATGAATTTGGCTATCATGCGATTGCCGACCGAGTCCACATGCATGACCTTCACGCCACGATTTTGCATTTGCTGGGCATTGACCACACCCGACTGACATTTCCGTACGCGGGACGCGATTTTCGTTTGACCGATGTGCACGGTCGCGTGGTACAACAAGTGATCGCTTAGGTCGACGACGTAGGCCTCAAGTTCGCCATCGCAATCACTGCGCCAAAGTCAATCAATCAAGTGATCGACTTCTGATTGCGACATCCACATATCACTGGTCATGGCAGCATCATGCCGCTTGGAATCCGGCCCACTGTCGATTTTGCATTTAAGAAGATTTTTGGGTCACCGCAAAACTCCGAGGCGTTGATTGGGTTGCTCAATGCGATCTTAGCTTTGGAACACCCGGTCGAACACGTTGAGATTCTCAACCCGTTCAGTTACCAGGAGTTTGCTGACAACAAGCTTGTGATCCTCGACGTCCGCTGTCGAGATTCGGCCGGCAGATATTTGAATGTGGAGATGCAGGTTTCGGCCTATGGAGGCTTGATTGAAAGGCTGGTTTACTACGCCTGCAGCATGTACGTCGATCAACTAGCCATTGGGGGCAACTATGCATTAGCGGCTCCAGCCATATCGATCTGCCTGCTCAGTCATCGCTTGTTCCCTGAGCGGGATCAAGCTCACCATCGTTTCGAGATGCTCGACCGCATTAGCGGGACTCGAATCGACAATGGGATTGAAATTCACACGGTCGAACTAACGAAGTACACTTCCGATGTGACTTCAATCGCGCGGGCAAGTTGCATTGAGCAGTGGGCGTTTTTACTGCTTCATGCCCAGGATTATGAACCTGACGAACTTGCGAGTTTATTGCCGGGAGTTGGTTTTCGCTCAGCGATAGAAACAATTCGTGTGATATCCGCAAAGACAGAGGATAAGGAAATGTACGATCAGCGAGAGAAAGCCCAACGCGACTATGAATGGGCTCTGTCGGGTGCCAGAGAAGAGGGCCTGGAGCAAGGACTTGAACGCGGACTTGAACAAGGGCGAGAAGAAGGTGAATTGATCGGCAAGATTCAGATGCTCGAGGATCTATTGGGGGAGATGCCGACAAAGAAGGACGAATTGCTTTCGCAAGGCATTTCGGCTTTATCGTTGCGAGCCTCTGTCTTGCAGGAACGTCTGCATCAGCGGCGTGGGTGACACGTCGACATTTTGAAATGACGTCACGGGTGGCAACACTCTGATCGGCAGACTCCGTTGAATCCACAATCACCTGATCGAATCAAAATTCAGCACAAGACGAGTCTCCCGTGTTAGGAAAGTGCAATGATCGAAATCGCACAGATCGGATTGGGCTACTGAAGTCCGTGCGGTTGGTTTGAATCATGAATGCCAGTTTGCATCAACGCTCGCCGGACCAAGCATCGTTTCCATCCGAAGCGTTGGCGGTTCGTGATCGGTTGGCGGTCGTTCAGGATACGCTGTCCGATTGCCCATACGTTGCCGACACACCCTCGCGGCTGCCGCTGCATTATCCCACCGGAATCTTGACCGCGTCGGACGTTGACGATTTGCTCGCCGGTGGATTCCGGCGTAGTGGTACCGTGATGTATTACACGCGATGTCCGACATGTCAGGCATGCGAAGCAACCCGAGTTGATGTGCGATCCTTTCGCTGGACCAAGTCCATGCGGCGTGTGCTGCAGCGTGCTGAGAAGGAATTGACCATGCGGTTTCAACCACCCATTGTCGACGACGACCGAGTGCGACTGTACAACCGACATCGGCATGGGCGGCATTTGGATGCGGGAGGAACGGACTCTGCGGTGGACGCCACCGCATATGCCTCGTTTTTAACCCACAGTTGTTGGCAAACACTCGAGCTAGAAATTCGTCTTGACGGCGAATTGGTGGCCGTGTCGATCATGGATCTGGGTGAGCAAAGTGTGAGTGCCGTCTACACGCATTTTGAACCTGACTACGCCCGTTACAGCCTCGGAACGCTTGCTATTTTGCAACAGATCAAATGGGCCAAAACCAATCATCGGCGATGGGTCTATCTTGGCTTTTATGTCGCCGAAAACCGGCATTTGAATTACAAGTCACGATTCAAGCCTCAGCAGCGTCGGATCCACGGTCGCTGGCATGTGTTTGACTGAGCCGGCCTGTCTGACTGAGCCGGCCTGTCTGACTGAGCGGGCCAATCTGACTAAGCTTGCCTGTTTGCTGACGGAGCTTGCTTGCCTGATTCCTTGTCAAAATGACGCCGGCGATTTACGGTGGTTGGCTCAATTTTAGTGTCGGTTCGTGAGACTTATGGCGAGATCCTTTGACGGTGAATCTTTCTCAACGCCTCGCCAATTTGAGTCCCAAACAACGCGCGGCCTTACAGGCTCGACTTCAATCGCAATCGGCACCGCCTGAACCGATTGCCGTTGTTGGCATGTCCTGTCGATTCCCCGGGGCACCCAATCTCGATGCTTACTGGGAACTGATCTCGGGCGGCATTGACGGCACGTCAGATATCCCGCTGGACCGCTTCGACATCGACGCTCTCTACGATCCCAGTGGCCAAACCGCAGGCAAAATGTCAGTGCGTCGAGCTGGATTGGTTTCCGGAATCGACCAGTTTGATCCCCAATTCTTTGGGATCTCGCCACGCGAAGCCGCCCGGATGGATCCTCAGCAACGCTTGCTTCTCGAAGTGGCGTGGGAGTCACTCGAGATCGGTGGCATTGATGCGAGACAGATCGCGGACACTGACGCGAGCATGTTTGTCGGAATCGGAGGGACGGACTATTCAAAACTGCCTTCGCAGTACAACGGCTATTACAAGTACATCGACGCGCATGTGGGGACGGGCAATGCGTTGTCCATTGCCGCCAATCGAGTTTCTTACATTATGGACTTGCACGGTCCATCAATGGCGATCGATACCGCGTGCTCATCATCCACGATGGCGACGCATCTCGCCGTGCAGTCGCTTCGTCGCGGTGAATGCAGCTTGGCGATCGCCGGTGGCGTTAACGCGATTCTGACGCCCGAAACGACGATTGCGTTTTCAAAAGCCCAGATGCTGTCACCGGATGGTTGTTGTCGGCCGTTTGATCAGGCTGCCAACGGCTACGTGCGTGGCGAAGGCTGCGGCCTGGTCGTGTTAAAACGCTTGACCGATGCCGTCGCCGCCGATGATTTGATCTTTGGTGTGATTCGAGCCACCGCGACCAATCAGGACGGTCGGACAAGCGGGATCACAGCGCCCAACGGCTTGTCGCAGCAAGCCGTGATCCGGTCGGCACTCAAACAAGCGGGAATCACACCGTCACGCGTTGACTACATCGAAGCACACGGAACGGGAACACCGCTCGGTGATCCAATCGAAGTTGATGCGCTGACAAAAGTCTTCGGTCCGAAACAAACCGATGACAAACCTCTATACGTCACCAGCGTCAAGGCAAACGTGGGACACATGGAAACCGTTTCGGGTGTCGCGGGGATGATCAAGGTGATGCTGATGATGCGACATCGTCACATCGCGCCGCAGCTTCATCTCAAGTCCCTCAACGATAAGATCAAACTTGGTGGCTCGCGGATCGTTATCCCGGATCGATCACCACCCTGGCCGGCCAATGATGATCGACCGCTGGTCGCAGGTGTTAGCTCATTTGGTTTCGGTGGTTCCAACACCCATGTGATTCTGGAAGCACCGGCAAACGCCTCCGTGACTCCCGCCGAAT
>JBCCJB010000395.1:0-4070 GCA_039028015.1 Planctomycetota bacterium | reverse complement strand
GCGACCGCTTGAGCCTGAATTTTGACGTCAGCGGCTCGTTGCTCTTTGGCAGAACCATAAACGCAGATTGTCGCATTGAGTTGCATGTTGAGATCCGCGATCCGACGGTCATGTGGTGTGTGCAGCGCCACCGTGCCACCGCTTTGCAAGATCGCGGCGTACTCACCACCGGCCGATTGAGCGATTGATTGCCAAACCTCAGCTGTGCCCGCCATCTGGCCACACTGGATGGTGTTGATGATCAACTGTTTCTTCTTGGCCTTGCGGCACGTCTTCGGATACTTCACCTCATCATAATCCATGTGAGGCGGTGCATCACCGACCAGGAAAATGATTTTCAAAACATCTGAATTCTCGGTCCAGTCCATTGTTCGCACGGATTCACTCAATGCTTGATTCACCGATTCCGGTCCATCGCCACCGCCGGCTGCCTTGAATGCCGTGAGCTTTCCGTAGATCGAATCGATGTCTTCGGTTAGGTCAAAACGCTTGGTCACGTAGTCATCGCCACGGTCGCGATAGCCGATCAAGCCAAACCGAATTTGCGGCTTGGGGTCCGCTTGGATCATTTCGGTCGCGATCGACCAAATCTTGTCTTTGGCCCCCTGGATGAGTCCGCCCATGGAACCCGTTGTGTCCAAAACAAAACAAACTTCGATTTGGGGTGGTTTGGTGTCAGACCGATTTGATGCCGCCTTATCACGCGACGCGGTCGCCACATCGGCGGTCGCAGCGCTGAAGCTGAAAATGATTAATGTCAACGCTAGGGAGAGCGAACGCATGACATCACCTTTGGTTTGTGTGCAGAAGAGAGTGCGAAAACACTTGGGTCGGAGTCGACTTCAAATCAAGACGACCATCCCAGCAAATGATTAGACCAAAAAAGACGGCTTCTCCAAATTATTTTCGTTGTCATTGCCGTCATGCATCAACCGCGCCAGGTCGATGCCACCACGATGACGTGGTACAAGACACGTCGCGTCAATTCTGTGCGATCGCTCCGGCAAAGAACGAAAAACAAGGCAACTCATGAAGCTGATTCATCATGGTGCTCATGACGGTGTGACCGGCTCGTGTCATCAATTGTCATGGGGTCAGGCAAGCGATGCCGAGCAAGCGGGCAAATACGGTGTCCTTGTCGACTGTGGCACCTTCCAGGGCAACGATGCCAAGAAACATCCCAATCCAGAGATCGAATTCTCTCTCAAAGGCATCGACGCTTTATTGTTAACCCATGTTCACATCGACCATGCGGGCCGAATTCCTTATTTGCTGGCGGCAGGTTTCGACGGTCCGATCTATTGCAGCCATCCCACGGCGATGCTGCTGCCACTTGTCATGGAAGATGCTTTGAAGATCGGCTTCACGCGATCGCGTCGTTTGATCGAGCGATTTCTGAAGCAGATCGAATCGCAATTGAAACCCGTTGACTACGACGTTTGGGTGCCATTGGAAGGCGATGCGAAGATCCGATTGCAAACGGCGGGACACGTGTTGGGTTCGACCGTATTTGAGATCGAATTGCCCGATGGCCAGCGAGTTGTTTTCAGCGGTGATATCGGTGCGGGCAGCAATCCCTTGCTCAACCCGCCGCAAAGCCCCGAGCGTGCCGATTGGCTGATTCTCGAAAGTACCTACGGCGATCGATTGCATCCCGCCAAGGTGGACCGTCAGGCGGAATTGGAACGGGTGATTCGGCGAACGCTGCGTGACGGTGGTGTCACGATCATTCCGGCTTTTTCATTAGGACGAACGCAGGCGTTGCTGTATGAGCTCAACGGCATCATGGAACGCATCCAGACGACCGATAAAACAAGCTTGCTTCGGCGAGTCGATGTGATTGTTGATTCGCCACTCGCGTCGCGTTTCACGTCGATCTACAAGGAATTGAAAGAGCATTGGGGACGTGAAGCTCAGTCGTTCATGCAGACCGATGATCAGCCCTTGGTCTTTGAGAATTTGACAACGGTTGGCGATCACGCCGAACACAAAGACACCGTCGATTATGTCGACAAACATGAGCTGCCCGCGGTGGTGATTGCGGGCAGCGGGATGTGCACGGGCGGTCGCGTCGTGAATTATCTAAAGCGTTTTATTGGCAAGCCCGAAACCGATGTGATCTTCGCGGGCTATCAGGCCGGTGGAACGCCCGGACATTACATCTCGCGTGGCTGCGACTGGGTGCGGCTCGATGGCAAACGTTACGACATTCGGGCTGACATTCATCAGCTGACCGGATACTCCGCCCACGGCGACCAAAACGATCTCGTAAATTTTGCAACCCAGATGAATGAACCGCCCGAGAATGTGCGGCTGGTGCACGGCGATTACGGTCCCAAACGAGCGCTCGCTGAAAAGCTTGCCCAGCACGGTATCACGGTTCAATGACGTCAACGGAATCAAACCACCCCGATGTTGACGTGCTGATCATCGGCGCGGGCGTTGCCGGATTAGCGTGTGCGAAAGTGCTTAACGATACCAACTTGAGCAACGATTCGAGTTCGTCAGGTGCGATCGATTCGATCCGAATTGTTGAAGCGAGCGATCGCGCCGGTGGTCGTGTTCGCACCGATGTGGTTGATGGTTTCCAGCTTGATCACGGTTTTCAAGTTTTATTGACGGCCTATCCCGCCTGTCAGCAACTATTGAATTACGACGACTTGGAGCTTTGCACGTTTGAGCCCGGAGCGCTGATCCGCCAGCAAGGACGTTTTCGATTGCTGAGCGACCCGTGGCGTCGTCCGTTGCGAGCAGTAGCAACTGCGCTCAACCCGGTTGGAACGATTGGCGACAAGCTCCGAATCGCTCGGCTGCGTGCTGCCAGCTCGCGAGGTTCGCTCGATGAGCTTTATCGTCGGCCGAACCAATCGACCTTGGATCGACTTCGTTCCGACGGATTTAGCGATCGCATGATCGACCAGTTCTTTCGTCCGTTTCTGGGCGGCGTGTTCTTGGATGAATCATTGGCGACGCCAAGTCGCATGCTTGAGTTTGTCTTTCGCATGTTCGCAGCTGGTGAGATCGCGGTCCCCGCTGACGGTATGGGTGCGATTGCCCGGCAGTTGGCAGAATCACTTCCCAGAGGCACCGTGGCACTGCGATCAACGGTGTCGCAGATTCGATTTGGCAACGGCGAGCAGCCGCATGTAGTCACGCTGAGTGATCAATCGCAAGTCACCTGCAATACCGTCGTGATCGCCACACCGATCGATACAGTTCAGCGATGGCTAAAAAACGATTCGGTGACTCAGCCATCGACATGGTCTGGGACGACCAACGTCTATTACGCGGCGAAGCAGGAGGCCAACGCGAACACGCACCTCATGTTGCGCGGTGATGAGACGGGGCCGATTCAAACCGCCGTGGTGCTTAGCGATGTCGCCAAACGCTACGCACCGCCGGGCAAGTCGTTGATCTCGGTCAGTATTGATTCGAAAGATGAACCCGCCGATGGTGTTGATGAAGCAGGCCTGGACGAACGAATTCGGCCTCAACTGAAGCGGTGGTTTGGCGATCACGCAGAGCAATGGCAGCGTTTGCGAACCTATCGGGTTCCCTACGCACTTCCCGTACTCGATTTGGAACCCGTCATTCAGTCGACGATTCACGAAATCGAAGGTGTCGCGTCCGGTCGCATTCATGTGATCGGTGATCACGTTGAAACGCCAAGCCTGCAGGGAGCGATGAACAGCGGCATCCGCGCGGCAAGATCCATCTTGGATCAAGCTTGACGAGAGCGGCTCGCCAATTAACGCGAGACGGGGACCCTTCCCCTGTTGGAGGTCGTGCCGTTTTGAAGTCTCTCAGAGGCAAGCGTTGACAGCACCCGCCCAGCGCAGCTGGGAGGGTCGAAATCGAGCGTTGAGCGAGATTTTGGGGAGGGCCTCCGCGTCACGCACAGAGGCCCTGATTAGCAATGATTGCCCCTTGTAGGGTTGCTCCAGCCCGATCGAGTGCATCAATGTAACATGCTTGTTCTATCGGCGCTGAGCGTAGCGAAGAGCCGATAGAACAAGCTGCCGATGCTAGATCGATAACCCTCTGTTCCGCAGATAGCGAGAACGTCGGGG
>JBCCJB010000394.1:0-4071 GCA_039028015.1 Planctomycetota bacterium | reverse complement strand
TCGCAGCGGTGTGCCTTTTACCGGTGCGAATGACATTGATCACGGGCAATTCCAATCCGCCCGCGCCACGATCCAAACCAATCGTGTCGACATCAATATCGATCGCGCTACCCGCGGTCAGATAAACGCGAACAGCGTCGAAATCCACCGTGGGTTCATTGAAGATGACCGCACCGTCGTCAGCCGATACGTTGTTGAAGATGCCCAACTGGACCGCGTCACCAATTTTGCCGCTGGCCACGAGCGTGTCGCCATCGACGTAGCCGGGCACGGCAGCACCGGCGAGTTCGTCGAAGTACTGCACGTATTCGACGGTGCCTTCATCATGGTTGACCAGCGGTACCCGTCGAGCCGTCGCAAGACCCGAGAACGTTTCTTCAGCAACAAGATCCAGTTTGAGCGAACGACCTGAACCCGGATTGACGAAAATGTTCTCGCCAAAGAGCTCAACGCGCGATGATGTTGACAAGGACTCGCCGATATCACGCGAATCACCTGTCGCAGCGACGATCAAAAGGGTGTCTTGCGCCTGATCGGAATTGATGGCATTGCGAATTGCGCGGGCCACTTCTGCCGCTGTGTCGGTTGCATCAAAGACGACAGGAACATGAGAAGTCGCCACACCCGGATCAAAGCGATTATCAAATTCAAACGTGACTCGATTGGTGCCATCATCAAGCACGAAACGATCACCATCGATCAACGCGGATCCCGCCGGTGCGATTAAGGACACCGCTCCATCGGCCAATCGATCGTTGGTATCGAACGAACGTCCCGCTGACACACTCTCATCAAGTACCAAATTGATCGGATCGTAGTCCTGGGGAACGCCAAACTCATCCGCCGTCCGAATTTCCAAGGAATACGCACCGACAAGAATCTCGTCGGGATTCTCCGGTTGATCCGTGGGATCGATGATCAGGGCGCTTCCTGGCGAGCGTGAATCCGGTGTGAAGGATGGATCCAGAACAAAATCCGTATTGCTGGGTGGTCCCGCAGTTCCGTCGAGATAGTTTGAATAGATCACCATCTCGCCGCGTTCGGCAAAACCAACCACCACGTCATCGAGATAGAATCCGGCAAATTCAATGTTGATTGCCGCACTCGAGAAGATTAGCGAGGTTGCAAACTCCGACGCGAACCCCACCCCGAACTCGACACCCGGCATCGGCAGACCATCTCCGAAATCTTCGTTGACGCCGTAAGCATCCGTCGCGACATCAGTCAGATTGAACAAACGGATGCGATCTCCCCCGCTGATTTTCCAATCTTCAACGCCCGCGGTGGCTTCAAATACACCTGTGAACGACGAATCCAGACGCCCCAAGCTTTCGATCAATGCCAATCGAGTTCGCTGGGCCACCGTGTCGCTGTCCATCGTTGCATCGATGATGACCGGCACGGATCGCGTCGGTGAGAAGTTGATTCCGGTGTCCTCAATCGCTTCATAAGACACGATTGCTGAGTCGGGCTGCGTCAGGATGGACTGCGCTGCCGATACCAAGACTTCTCTACCCGAGGTACCAAAGAACGTGGGCAACAATGCTGGATCAACGGAAGCAATGAAGCTTTCGGCGACTTCTGCCGGTGTCATGCCGGTTGTGAACCCAATATCAAATGGTCCCACCGGATTCGTCGTGAAGCGATACGTTTGACCGCTTCCAATCGGATCATCCTTTCGATAGATCGTGATCGTTTCGCCCTCGTCGATCGCGCCACCAGCTGGCAAAGTAATCGGCACGGCGTACGAGCCCTCCGATTCCGCAGTGATGAATGTGACGACTGGTGTCTGAACCACCGCTGATGCGGCACCGATCACATTGATGCCGAACCCATCGCCCAAACCCTCATTGAGCACCGATACCGCAATCGTGGGAAACAAATCGGTCAGTTTGCTTACGATCTGCCCGGCAAGCTCATTGCCCGTCGATCCCTCGGTGAAGAAAATTTGGATTGAGTCATCATCCGGTAGGCTTGATCCCACACGAACGAAGGTCAGCGTGGCCTGAGCGCCATCGGCTGAGACAGCCAACTGATCACCGGTACGCAGCTCTTCTGGATCGGGGAAAGTGATCGTAACGGTCGGATCAAGTTCAAACGTGACACTCGATGCTGGAATGTCTTCGGCGTAATCATCACCCACGGTGAAGATACGATTGGTCTCACCCTCAACCGCCATCGCAAAGGGCGACAGTCGCGGAATCAGATTGTCACGCACCTGCACTTCGGTTTCAGTACGGTCGAATGCGAACACATCGGGATCGGTCAAAACAGCCACCGGCGCTGTGTCACGATCTCGAAGTGTGAAGTTGCGACTGGTGATCAGCGGAGCAAGGTTGGGATCATCAATCGTTCCCACAGTGACACTGATCGTGTCGCGGTCGTTGAGCTGTTCGCCCGTTGGAACGGTGATTTCCAGTGCGTCCAAATCAAAGATCTGGATGTTGCTACCGGCCACCGGGTCGGTGACCTCAACTTGAGCACCATAGATCACCACCGAATCGCTGAAGCCAGTGACGTTGACGCTACTGGGCAATGCGACCTCAGCAAAACGTCGCAAGATTTCGGGCAGATTGGTGTTTGCACCCGCCGTGAGTGGTCCGTTGTAAACAACGGTGCCAGTGCCATCGACTCCCGTGATGGTGCCATCGCCACCGGCATCATTAAATGTGATCACAAAGGCTTGACCATCGATCGTGATGGTCAGTTGTTCGCCATCGATCAGACCGTTAGCGGTTGGCAATTTGATTTGGACGGCATCGGCATCTTGAGCCTCGAATAGGTTCGGGCGCTGCGTCGCCGTTGGCAGCGCGGTTCCCGGTTGGCCCACATTGATGCGAATCGTGTCCCCTGACAACACGGGATTTAGACCCACGGGCAACTGTGGAAGTAGTGCGATCGCCAGTTCTTCGGCTGTAGTCGCGTCGGTGTAACTCAAGATGACATCAGCGGCCAATCCTGCGTCGTCGATGCCATCACCGTCGTCAAAGGCAACGATGAAATCAGTGAAGTTGTCAACGATGGTGAGGAACTCGTCATCGTTGATCTCGTCACCGTCCCGTAAGATGATTTGCATCCTCTCGGCCCCGGGTGGGGCTTGATCAATCACATATGACGCTGGCGCCGCGATCACATTGACGGTAGCGTCACGATCGACGATCGAGACGTTGCCGTCAAAATCGACCGACGCGGTTCCAGCTGGCAGCAGGTCGACGATCTGCTGTCCGACGTCAGCTTTTGTGTCGCCTGAATCGAAAAGGATTTCGTCAGTTGCACCCACGGTCGCATTGGCCGTCCGGACGTACTGCAACGTCACCACGGAACCATCCCCAAAGGTGATTTCAAGCTGTTCGCCGCTGGCGGCCTGATCACCGGTGGGTGTGATGATCGTGACGGCTTGATCACCAGTGAGCACCGGTGCGGATCGTCCGGCCTGGATGGTTTCGTCAACTTGGATATTGGTGGCGGCGAGGAAGCTCACGCGCCCGTCGCCATCCACGGTCGCTTGCAATACTCCCGGTGCCACACGCGCGACGGCGATAGCGACCTCGTTTCGATCCATCGCAGCGCTGAATTCCACCGGAATGATCGATGAACGAATGACAGCTTCATCGCCGATCAACAACAGTTCATCCGTGGTCCCATCGACGATCGTCGCGCCGATATCGCTGAGGACCGCAAACAACCGATTAGCGATATCGGTGGAACTGTCACCCAGTGTGAACAAAACCTCGTTGGGACCGGCGGTGGCGGGAACGCCGGCAACCTGCTGCAAGAAGGTGACGGTTTGCAATACGTTCTCATCAAGCAACACGGTTAACTGCGACTGGTTCCGCAGATCATTGCCCGAGGGTGCGATAATCTGCACCGCCTCCGCATTATTGGTGATGCCAAAGTTGAGGAACGAATCGTCATCATCGACGCCAATCGCACTGGAATCATAGACGGTCAGCGTGGCGTCAAAGAAAAAGGCTTGCGGCGTGACTGAGACATCCAAATTGGCGGGAAGGGCGTCGACCACCAAATTGGCAATTTGAAGACCATCGGGAACGACTCCCGCACCGAAATCAG
>JBCCJB010000393.1:0-4074 GCA_039028015.1 Planctomycetota bacterium | reverse complement strand
GTCGCAAGGCGCCGAGAAACTCTCGCAATTGCCGCCAAAATCCCAGCCCGTGGTCAGTGACCTTTTGAAGACGCTTAAGACACAGCGTGACGAAAATGACATTAGTCTTGTGCTGACTCGGCCGGCTGGTTTCGAGGACGCACTCGCGGAGCTGACCAAGTTGTTTGCCCCCGCAAGGCTATTGATTCAGCCCTGATGCGTGCTTTGGTAGCCAACCATGGCTGTCCTCTGAAAGCGAAGCCTTACCCGTCGCGGTGTTTTCACCATTTGTGATGGCAGCACACGCTTGCCGTGGTATGGTTTCAAGAGTGGTGCGAACGTCGACGTCGGTCGGTCACGCACGGGCCACCCCGGATTTCGATTCACCGGAAAGCGTCCTCGTAACACGCGACTTTGTAAAATGCTCGCGTCCGCCGACATGGACTCCGCCCTCGCTCAATGATCCCGTCAACGTCTAGGTGCATTTCATGGTTATGACGTACTTCCGTCGTTTTCGCATGGAAATGTCGCTGGACGATTGGCAGGGCAGCTCGCATCGTTGGGGTGAGGATGAATTTGCGGCTCAGGGGTATCGCTTTGTGCCCTTTGATGAGGATCTGATTCGTGCCCACGCTCAAGCAAAATTCCAGAGTTTTCGTGATGAAATGGACGCGAACGTGTTCCCGTGTCTGGCTCGTCGTGATGGATGTTTGCGGCTGATGCGTGAGATCACGCAGCGAGCATCGTTCGTCCCGGGAGCGACTTGGTTGCTCGAACATTGCGACCGGCCTCACAGCCGCTCCGTACCCGTGGGCACCATCCAGGGCCTGCAGCAGGACGACTGGGGAAGCATTCAGAATCTTGGCGTGTCGCCGGAACACCGAGGACGTGGTTTGGGCGCGGCACTGCTGCGTCGAGCTGCGGCTGGATTCCGTAGCGCGGGCATGAAGGCGATGCACTTGGAAGTCACGACCGAGAACACATCGGCAATTCGACTGTACGAGCGATTTGGTTTTCACCAGGCCAAAGTGGTTTACAAGGCATGCGAAATCGCAAGTGGTCTACCACCGCGCTGACTTGTTCGTCCAACACGGCAAAGTAAGCCCACCACAGCGTCAATTGGCCAATGCGGAGACACCTTTGAGGCAACGTCGCATCCAGGCCATCGCTGCTTTACCAATTCGCGGCGCGATGATGCTTGGGTGTCCGCCGATATGGTCGGTTGTGACGGCGATCGTGCCATTGGGATCCATAACAAGAAAACGCACCGGGACAGCCGGCACGGGTTGATCGCCGGACCCATTTAGGTCTGGATAAGCATCGACCATCAATGCCCAATCGGCACCCATCGATGTCCGCAGCGCCGCCATCGACATTTCCACGGACTCCATCTGGTCCGCATCTTTGTTGCTTGCCAAACGAATCACATCGGCCGTTGTGGCCAGCGAGAGTGCCCCCACCTGTGCCGGTGACGGCCCCAGTGCCGCCATCCAATCGCCGATCGGGGCCGCGTACCCCAATTCGATCACCAGCAAGGACTGACCCGCCGCCCGCAACGACTGATCGAGTGCGTGCTGCAGTTCGAACGATTCACCATCGCCGAAGTGCAGATCACCAACACGGTCGAGAATGTCTTTTCGAGTGCTTTCGATCGCATCACGACATTGCTGAGCGGACTCGCCCATCGCTGTGATGCGAAGAGAAATGGTCGCTTTGGAAACAGTGATGCCGACTCGTGGTTGTCGATCCCGGGCAATCATATCGCCGAGGCGTTGCTCCATGTCACTTTCGCCGACACCAAAGAACTTCATGACGTCGGTTTGGATCACTCGCTCACGCTGCCGCGAACCAACGGACGCGGATTGGAGAATGGCCGCGACGACGGACTGATCAAACATGGGTTTCATTTCCGCCGGCACACCCGGAAGAGCAAAGATTCGCGATTGCGTCTCATCCTCGCGCTGATAACTCGCATCGACACCGGGTGCGGTTCCCTGTGGATTGTGAATCGCCGACGCGCCGAGTGGCAGCATCGCTTGGTCTCGATTCCGCTCAGGCATCGGTCGGCCTCGAGTTTGAAATAGCGACTCAATATGACGCAACAATGATTCATCCAGTTTGAGAGGACGACCCAATGCCGATGCGATCGCTTCACGAGTCAAATCGTCTCGCGTTGGCCCCAACCCACCAGTGCAAACCACAATGTCGACACGACGCATTGCGATCCGAAAGGCATCGATATTGTGTGCCATCGTGTCACCAACGGTGGTGTGAAAGCAAACTTCCACACCGAGCTCACCGAGACGACGCGCTAACCACTGAGTATTGGTGTCCAGTCGGGCACCGCCGATCATCTCGTCTCCGATAGCGATGATTTCGGCGGTCAAATGAAGCGTCATGAGCGGCGTTGGTTCCCAGGGCGACAAAGTAAGCGGCGGAGCTTACCCTTTGCATCAAATACTGTCACTCACCGCCAACGGCCCCGTCCGTTGGTCTTTACGACATCGATGTGACTTCGGCATGACGCGTTCCAAACACCAATTTGATCTTCAGTCGCAGCCCTGGCGCGAGCCAAGCTCGTGGCATCTGGGATATTGCACGAACATCCATCCCGGCACCGATGTGGAATCGATTGTGGGTCAGTTGGAATCAATCAGCACGCAGGTGCGTCGATTGCACCACAACGGCCAAACGCAACGCGGCGAGCCCACCAGCAATCTGTCCTCAGGCAGCACACCACGCTCCAACAATCACAAACCGCTACCCATCGGGCTTTGGTTGCCTTCCGAGGCGACACGGCAGCTACGACGCCACGGCTTGGATCCGCTGCAGCAATGCTTGCGGAAACATCATTTACTGCCCTACACGATCAACGGGTTTCCCTACGCCAATTTTCATGCCGAAAGAGTCAAACACGACGTGTATCATCCGACATGGTGGGATGACGAACGATTGGCATACACCCGCGATTTGGCCAAGGTCTTGAGTGAACTGCTACCCGAGGATGTGATGCTGGGGTCCATCAGCACACTTCCTCTGGGTTGGCCAACGCAGAGAGATTCTGATGGAGAAGAGACGCCGGTCAGCGAGGCAGAGCGCCATCACGCTGGCACCAATCTGCGACGTCTGGCCGAAGACCTGCGCATGCTGGAAAACCGAACCGGCAAACGGATCGTCGTTGGAATCGAACCGGAACCGGGATGTCTATTGGATACCAGCGGTGACGTGGTGGCTTGGTTCGATGCCGAACTTCCCGACCCGAGCCACCGGCGTTATCTCGGCGTGTGTCATGACGTGTGTCACGCCGCCGTTATGAATGAGACGCAGATGAACGTGTTAACAGCATACGCTGAAGCGGAAATCATGCTCACGAAGATGCAGATCAGCAGTGCGATCGTGGCCGATTGGCAATCTATTGCACCGGAGAGTCGTCAAGACGCTTGGTCGCAAATCTCTTCCTTTGCCGAAGATCGATATTTGCATCAAACCGGACGAATCGAAGCAAACCAGCAATTCACGCTCGTCGACGATCTTCCGGAATTACTTGCGAGTGAATTATCAGCCGATGATCAGCGATGGGTCACGCATTTTCACGTGCCAGTCTTCACACAGTCGTTTGGTCAATTATCCACGACGCAATCCGCGGTGATCGAGGCCCTGGATGCCTTGATCCAACTGACGGATTTGAAGAACGCCGAATCGTCAACGGCCCACAAATCGTCAAACGGATCCGAACCCGAATTGGCGTTCACGGGTCATTTCGAGGTGGAAACATACGCTTGGTCGGTCCTTCCCCAGTCCATGCGACGAAGTGATTTGGCGGGCGATATTGCTAGTGAACTCAGCTGGGTTGACCAGCAGATTCGCGAGCGATTGTGATAAGGCCTGGCCGTTGTGTGATGAGGCCTGGCCGTTTGCCCAAACGTAGCGAGATGGGACGATCATCTCCACGCCATCACTGACGCTTCAATGTTGCTTTCTTTTTGAAAAGGTTCATCGTTTCATGCCGATCGATCTGGGCGTCAACGTGGATCATGTTGCCACGGTCCGACAAGCACGACGCGGTCGTGAACCGGATCCCGTCATCGCGGCCGG
>JBCCJB010000392.1:0-4111 GCA_039028015.1 Planctomycetota bacterium | reverse complement strand
GCACTTGTTGGTCATCTGGGGATTGCACTGAAGGATCGCGATGCGTCGGTGGTTGCGGCGACGGATCCAAAAGAGCTGGAGAGCATCAAGAGCAATTACTGCAGCAAGACCCTCGACTTATCCGACGAAGAAGCCGATGCGGCGATCGAAAAAGTGGCCGCCATCATGAAAGGCGATACCGCCAAGTCGCGAGTCACGTTTTATTACCTGATCGCTCAAGAAAGCAATTCGATGCACCGGTTGGCCGGTTGATGGTGCGACCCCGATACCGCATTGGGCACCGATCACGTTTTCGATAATCAACGCGGCATGGTGCGAACACGACGGCGCTGGGTTTGTGATGGCATCGGTGCGATGTTGTCGGTGTCATTGCCAGGCTGTCGTCAACACGCAAAGAATCGATTGACCGTGTTGACCGCTGCGGTGATGCGTCAGGCTCTGCAGCCCATTGTCCGACGGTTCCGGCAAGCGACAGGTTTTGAAGTGGACCTGCGTCTGGGTGGATCCAACTATTTGTTGAGCACGCTTCGTTTGACCCAGTCCGGCGATGTCTTTGTGTCCGCCGATCGGACATACCTTGATATGGCAGCGGCGGAAAATCTCACTGAACCGCCGTGTGTGATCGCGAGCGTTCGACCCGTCATTGTTGTTCATCAGGCAGCCAATGAGTCGCTTCAGACGATGGCGACGTGGTGGTCAATACCCCATCGCATTGCAATCGCAGATCCCGATGCTGCAGCGGTGGGTCGTGCGACGCGATTGATGTTTGAAAGGCATCATGTGTGGGCTGATTTGGTTGAGCGTATCAGCAATGATGGTGTCACGCTGCCGACGGTGGGCGTTGTCGCATCAGCGGTGAAACTGGGTTCGGTTCATTCGGGCATTGTCTGGGATGTGACGGCTGAGCAGTTTGGGTTTTCGCGAATCATCGATCATCCATTAATGCAGGGTGGACGATCTCAAGTCGCGATTGCCGCCTGTCGAGGTGCCGCCAACCCGGATGCAGCCAAAGCGTTCGTTGATTTTGTCTGCGACGATGTGAAGAGTCGCCAAACGCTCGAGCAAAATGGATTCGCTTTGGATTGAATGAGGTTGCGTGAACTGAGGCCCTCCAGCGGCTCGCTCGTTTGAGTGACTATTGGCGGCCGAAGCCAACACTATGTGTGACGCGATGAGGATTGGTTCAACGTCGTCGACGCTTTTTCCGATCGCGACGGTCCTGCTGTCGTTTGCCTTTGTAGGTGCTTTTTCGCTTGGAATCTGTCGCCGGGGATGATCCTGATGAGTGATGGTTCGAACGATTCTTGATCACTTCCAAGTACAGCTGACGGTCTTGAAGATCCACTTTGCCAATTCGGACGATCAGTTGGTCGCCGAGTCGAAATTGGTGGCCGGCCTTGAATCCAATCAGCATTTGACCGCGTCGTTCAAAGCGGTATTGATCGCGGGGCAGGGTGGTGACGGGAACGAATCCATCAACGGGTAGTTTCAAGCATCGCGCATGAAGACCGTCTGCAAAGACTCGGCTGATCACCGCCTCCAGTGTTTCACCTTGTTTTTTCTTTAGAAAGTGCAGCAGCTTGAGTTGAACCAGTTCACGTTCGGCTTGGGCTGCGTTTCGTTCAGCGTCGCTGCATTCGTGCCCCAGTTTGACGAGTTCAGCAAACGATTCATCGGGCGTTGATTCGCTATGAATCAGTTTGTGAACCAGTCGATGCACCGTGAGATCGGGATACCGCCGAATCGGACTGGTGAAGTGACAATAGTGCGACATGTCGAGTGCATAATGGCCTTCTCGGTTTGGACCGTACACGGCTTTGCTCATGCTTCGCAACACAGCAAAGTTGACGGCATTTTCGAGTGGCGTGCCCGCCACTTTATCGAGCACGGATTGAATCTCAAATCGGCTTTCGATGCGGTCGATGCCCAAGCGCAGATCTTTGACGAATGAAGACAACTGTCGCAGTTTTCGACGCTCGGGTGGTTCGTGGATTCGGTGCAGAAAATTGAGTTCCAAATCATCGAGCCAGGTCGCGACGGCTTGATTACCCGCCAGCATGAACTCTTCGATGATCTGATGACTTTCGGTATTATCGATTTGAAACGCGCCTTTGACTTTGCCGCTCTTGTCCAAATCGAGTTTGACGTCGGGCATGTCCATCGAGATCGAGCCCTTGGCGAAACGACGCTTGCGCATTCGCATGGCTAGTGTGTGCATGCGTTGCAACAGGTCGCATAGCTCGTCACCCCAGGATTCACGAAATGAATCGGGCGAGGCCAGAAACTGGTCGATTTGCTCGTAGTTAAATCGATGATCGGATCGAATCGCTGCGTTGTGAACTTGGCAGTGCGTGATCGAAAGATCTTCCGTCATCTCGATTTCAACCGTCTTCACAAAACGTAGTTTGTCAGGCTGAAGCGAAGCCAACGCGTTGCTGATGATTTCGGGAATCATTGGTATCACCCGATCCGGTAGGTAAACGCTGGTTCCGCGGCGTCGCGCTTCCGCATCGATGGCTCCTCCGACCTGAACGAAGTGACTCACGTCGGCGATGTGGACCCAAAGGTGCCAAAACTTGCCGTCGTGTTGCAGTGAGATCGCGTCGTCAAAATCGCGGGCATCCCATGGGTCGATGGTGATCGTAAGCATGTCGGTCAAGTCTTTCCGGTCCTCCGGGACGACTTGATCATCAAACTCGTCGGCGCGACGTCGTGCTTCGTTGATGACGTCATCGGGAAAGCTGTCGGGCAGCCCGTATTGCCGCATGATCAGCAGCGTGTCGATCGCGGGGTTTTTTTGACTGCCCAGTCGTTCGAGCAAGACTGCGTCGCCGCCAAGCCCATTCTCATCCGGAAAGGTCATCACCTCGACAAACACTTTGTCATTGTCGACCAGCGGCAGGCCACGCACGTCACCGATGGAGACGGGATGTGGGTAAGGAACGCCGTCAAGGATCACGGCGGGACCATCGATCGCGGCGTCGGGACCCGCCGACATTAAGAACGTGCCGGTAAACTGACGTCTGGCTCGCTGCACAATGGCGGTAACTTCGCCCTCGACGCCGCCACCACGACCGGGCATCATCCGAACTTCGACCAGGTCGGATTCGAGAGCGCCGCAGGTCATCCCCGGCGGCACGAAGATGTCCTCGGGCACATCCGACGTGGCATCATGGCCGCCGTGTGAGGGTCGCACGAAACCAAAGTCGCCACCGATTGCGCGACGAAACGTGCCGCGAATCCGCTCGGGGTCGCCACCCACCGCCAGTGCGGGCAGCACCAAGTGATTGCCGCCGTAAACCAGGCGACCCTCTTTGACGAGTTGTTTGACGACTCGTTTGAGTTCTCGCGTTTCGTCTTGATCGAGCTTGAGACCCGTTGCGATTTGTCGGGGCTTGCTCGGTCGATACTCGGCAGTGTGGACCCATCGCAAGACGCGGTCGGTCAGGTTTTGTGACACATCCATTGCGGCAGCATAGCCTAGAACAGCTCATCATCGCGACGCGACGCAAGGCCTTCCTTGAAGTGCTGTCGACACACGGTCACATAACGCTCATTGCCGCCGATTTGGACTTGGTTGCCGTCCTTGACCACTTGGCCAGTGGAATCGGTGCGAAGCACCATGGTGGCTTTGCGTCCGCAGTGGCAGATTGTCTTGATCTCAGTCATCGTGTCCGCCCACGCGAGCAGGTTGGCACTGCCTTCAAAAAGATTGCCTTGAAAATCGGTTCGTAGCCCGTACGCCAAAACGGGGATGTCATCGATGTCGCAAACGTCAGAAAGCTGACGAACCTGAGCCCGCGTCAAGAATTGGGCTTCATCGACAAGCACGCAATCGATTGGTTGCGAGGATGCTCGCGACTGCGTTAATTGATGCAGATTCGTGGTGGTCGAAAATAGAACGGCCTCGGATTCCAGACCAATCCGGGATGACACTCTGCCGGGCCCAGAACGCGTGTCGATTTCAGGTGACAAGATCAACGTGTGCATGCCACGTTCGCGATAGTTGTAGCTGGATTGCAGCAGAATCGTCGACTTCCCCGCGTTCATGGTGGAGTAATAAAAATACAACTTTGCCATCGCGACAGCCTAGCAAGCGGCGGAAGGTCGT
>JBCCJB010000391.1:0-4140 GCA_039028015.1 Planctomycetota bacterium | reverse complement strand
CGTGGATCCGCGGCATCGTATTGCAGATACTGATTTACACCGTGATCGGTCTCCTCGTTCTTCTCGCGGGGCGTCAATTTGGTTTGCCTGGAGCTGCTGGGTCGGTGGTTTTGCTGGCGAGTGTGTTGCTGAGTTTGCAACTCCCGATCGCGAGATTGATTGGAGGGTTGCGTTCGAATGATTGCAGCAGCGTGGTTGATCGTTCACGCGAAGATGCAAATGTTGGAGACGACTTCGATTATTCCCAGCAGATCAGCAATGCCAATGCACTGGTAAGACAGTGGGGATGGAAGCCGGCGCGAGTTTCGTTTCTATCGCACGAGGACGTTGGATTTACGGGAGGCATTGTTGGTCTTCCCGGACGCGAGACGATCGTGTTGCCCGCCGGGTTGGTGAGGAGTCAAAGCGATGAGCAATTAGCCGTTGTCATCGCGCGTCGTTGCGAAGCGATTCGAACGGGAAGCCGAACACGTGGCTGGCTGGTGGCGATCATTTGGGTGCTTGTCGGATTTTGCTTATCGGCACAATTACCGGGTGCCGGTGTGACCAGCGTGGCGGGTTTGGTCATGACGTGGTTGGGATTCACGTTGTGGACGTTTGTGGGATTATTGACTTTGCCATCCTTGAGTCGCCAAGCTGCCCACGCCATCGATAACCAACTGTTGAACCGGGGCATCCCAAGAGAAGTGTTTGAGCAAACGCTGACGGATCTTGATCGCCGTCAAGATGATGAGCCAAAAAGGTCTGCGTTGGTCGAGACGATTTTCCATCCCGTGCCCAGCGTGTCCAATCGTGGCGATCACAACACCACTGGTGCGCCGATTGCCTGGCACGTCGCCCGCGTCACGCTGTTCGCCTCCTGGGCTTGTTGCGGCATGTTGGTCCGTGCGGTGCATTGCAACGTCGGTCGTCCGGAAATGTGGGTTTTCTTGCCCACGGACTGAACCGCCGCTGTGTTGCGAGTGATTAGTGAATTAGTTCGGGACTGCTGGTTGGATAGTCGCCGGGAATGCAGGCCTGATTGGCTTCGTTCTCGGAGAGATACCGCAAGTCGGCAAAACGTGAATCACGCAAGACAACGGGCCGGATAAACAGGAAGAACGACGTGGTGCGGTAAGTGTCGTCGGTTCGACTGGTCAATTCGCGAATGATGGGAATACGTTCGGCCCAAGGAATGCCGATGAAGTCGTTGTCTTGACCGATTCGTTTTAGGCCTCCCACAACCACCGTTTTGCCGCTGGGGATGGTGACGCTGCTGCCAACGCGATCGATTTGACGGGCCGGAGGCAGCCCATCGCTGCCCATTCCCGTGAATGTGCTGAATTCAACGTCGAACTCAAGCTGCAGGTGATCGTCTTCGTTGATGTGTGGCGTGACCGTCACGATCGTTCCCGCTTGCTGGTTGCCACCGAGACTGGTTGTCGCAACCGTGTCCGAAGCGTTAACGCTGCTGAACGGCACGCTGACGACGCTCTCCAGGGTTCCGGTGCTGTTATCATTCACCAGGATCTTGGGCGCCGCGAGCACGCGACTGAATTCATGCGTTGCCAGCGCACGGACGACCACGTCGGCAACGTCAGGGTCGATCAGAGTTCCATTAAATCCGAGTCCCGGGATAATTCGCAGATTACCCGTGTCGGGATCGACTTCGCTGAGGCCGAATGAAGAAAACTTGAATAGCCGTTCGGCACCTTCGCGATCACCGGCGGAGACTTCAACGCCAAGCGTGTAATCATCGGTTGTGTTGACAGCGATCACTTTCGCTTCGATGAGAACTTGGGGGCGACGCTGATCGAGTGACTCGATGAGCTCAGCATAAATGGGTTGGATATTGGCGGGTGCAAACACAATCAAGCTATTGGTTGACACGTCAGCCGAGACGCGAGCGCCGCCAGGCAATGTGGCCACGCCGGTGCCGCTTCCCAAATTGTTTTGTCCAAAGACGCCCTGAGACGCGTTGCCGGCGAATCCTTGATTGGCCAAGGCGGTGGTTCCAGATAACGCCGCGTTATTGCCGAAGCCTGTTTGGCCAATGGCGTTTCCGCGTCCGGCGATATTGCCGACGCCGTTGGCAAAGGTCGGTCTGGCCAGTGGATTGGTTTGTTGGGGTACAAGCGGTTGTCGATTACCGGCATCGGGCGGCAGTGGCAATGAGGTCACGGGGACGCCACCGGTGACATTCGGGTTCAGCAAGCCCGCCCCGGCTCCAAATCCGTTTGGAATCAAACCGCCAAAGGGTGAAAACCCTGTTGTGGGAAATCCGCCGACGCCAAAGCCACCCACTGCTTCTTGTAGGGCGAGCAAGGAATAAAGCACATCGATCGCACTGGCGTTTTTGAGCTTATAGAACTGAATGGGACTTTGATCCGCATCGACGGCGGTGTCGAGCGTCTCGATCAGTTCGGCGATTTGTCGGTGCACGTCCGCCGACGTTCGAACAATCAATAGATTGCCTTCCTCATCGACGGTGCTTTGAAAGGATGCTTCGCTATCGTTAGGTGGTTCGATGAAACCTTCAATCAGTTTGTCAATTCGTTCAGCGGTCGTGTTTCGGATTCGATAGATTTCGGTGCGGACGCCGAGCTCGATGTCGAGACGACGCAGCAGTGCCTCAGCTTTGGTGACCAGCGCGCTGGAGCCCGCCACGATGATGCGTCCACCGAGCGGTTGTGGAATGAGCTGCAAATCCGTGGAGCCATTGCTGCCTTCATCAATCAGGACGTTTTCGACTTGGGAAGCCAGCGTTTCGGCGGATTGATTCTGCGCTTCATAGACTGTGAAGCCTGCTCGTCCCGCAGGTTGATCAACTAGGGCGATTAATCGAGTCAGCGTTTCGATGGAGGACGCATAGTCCGTGACGATCAACGTGTTGGAATCACTGACAACCGAAAGACTTGCCGCATCGCCAGAAAGGAACGGCGTCAAAACGTCGGCCACCGACGCGGCGGATAGATTCTCTAAAACAAAGATCTGGGTGATTGGCGTTGCTGGGTTGAGCGGCTTCGTAGTGGTCGTTGGTGGCGGAAGAGTCGGCCGCGGGGCGCGGGTGATTCGCGAGAGCGCGGCCATATCAGATGCCGGAACAATCCTTTGGATACCCGTTTGATCGGTATCGACGAGTGCTAAGCCTTCCGTGCGCAGCACGTTGCCCAGCAACGTCGGCAATGACGAGACGGGAATGGCGTCGGGTGTTCGAATGGTCACTGTCCGCGCGGCGATCGAATCATCGTATTGAAATTGGATCCCGAGACGCTGCGAGAGATACCCGACTAGTGCATCCAATCGCACATCGCCCTGCAAGTTCATCCGAACAGTCCCATCGGATCGCGGCACGCTGTTCGGTCGCAGCACGTTCGGATTCGTCGTTGACTGTCCCCATGCCGGTGTCGCCAGCAAGACCGCAACGGCGAGCAGAATGGACTGGCGAAGCATCATTAAACCGCGCGATTTCGAATGAAAGATCAGCGATTCGAAGTCGACGATTGCTGGGCAACACGTGGCATTTTTGAAGCGACCTCCAAGAAGTTATCGATATCGGCTTGCTCTCGAATTTCATCAAACTTGGTGGCCATTGCCAGGCGCAGTTTCTTGTCCATGAGATCGCGTCGCAATTCCTGTTCAACGACGCTGATGTCATCGACGATGGGTTCAGTGAAACCCTGACAGCGCAACAAGATGTACTTGTCACCGGTCGCGATGATTCCCGACAGTTCACCGGGTTTCATGGCGAAGGCTTCTTTTTCGATCGCAGGTTGACCACCGTACTTGCGAATCGGTGGCACTTTGCCGGAGTTGCTACTGCTGACCGGTTCGATGCTGTAGTTTTCAGCCAGCTCACCAAAGAAACGGTCGGTCGGATTGTCTCGGGCCATCTCCCAAACCTTCTGTGCGGTTCTTTGATCCGACAACACGCAGGCAAGCACTTCAACTCGCGGACCAAACGAGGACGCGAAGCCGCGTTGCAACTCTTCCGTGGTGAGCGTCAATTCGCCATCCACCAATTTCCGCAGTGCGACCGATGGCCAAACGGCGTCTTGGATGTACAGGTCGGGCGATGTTTTGGCGTCCGCCATGACGGCTTCGATCCACGCACCCGTGTCGGCTGATCCATCACCGCGTACGAAACCGTATTTCGTCGCG
>JBCCJB010000390.1:0-4146 GCA_039028015.1 Planctomycetota bacterium | reverse complement strand
GAAGTCACCAAGATCACCAACTTTGGTGTCTTCATCGGACTGGAAGATGGCTTGGAAGGCTTGCTGCACATCAGCGAACTAGCCGAACACAAAGTTGAAGACCCCGAAGAGGTCGTCAAAGTGGGCGATCCGATCGAGGTGAAAGTGTTGCGGGTTGACACTGACGAACGAAAGATCGGCCTGTCACTCAAGCGGGTTGATTGGTCCGAAGAGCAAGAAAAAGACGCTGCAGCTCAGGAGGCGGCTGAAAGCGGTGTTCCCGCAGCCAGCTTTGATGAGGGCGATTTGAAGGGTGGGCTCGGCGCCGCCGGTCCATTGATCCCAACGCAGGAGTAACGACAACCTGGCTCGTGGTTGCGTGCGGTGTGGCAATGGGTGCCACATCGCGGTTCCATTCGCAGCGTCGGGTAGTTGCATCGTCAGGCTGACCCGATGATCATCAGGGGTCAGCTGATACCTTTTGTGTTGTTCGTTCTCTCCATGCAAACCCATTTCAATTCTGAGTATCCGTCCGTGGAGCACTTGCGGGCGAAAGCAAAATCTCGGATGCCCGCGTTTGCATATGACTATCTCGCCGCGGGTTGCTTCAGCGAGGTCAATCTGGCTCGGAACACCAGCGATATCCGTGAAGTGCAACTGCGGCCGTGGTACCTGCGTGATTTTGCGGGCGCGGACCAAACCATTGAGCTGTTTGGCGAGACGTACGACGCTCCCTTCGGTGTTGCACCGGTGGGTCTGCAGGGTTTGATGTGGCCAAAGTCGTGCGAGTTTCTCGCGCAGGCCGCCGTTGACCATAACATTCCCTTTGCGCTGTCAACGGTTAGCACGGCGAGCATCGAAACGATCAGCGAGATCACCAACGGCAAATTTTGGTTCCAGCTTTATCACCCCGCTGAGAACGAATTGCGGGACAAATTGCTCGATCGCGCCTGGGAGGCCGGTTGCCGCACGCTGATCGTCTTGGCTGACACGCCAACCTTTGCCTATCGGCCGAAGGAGATTCGAAACGGCCTTTCCATTCCGCCACACATGTCGCTTCGGAATATTGCTCAGATGTTTATGAGTCCCAATTGGGCGATGGGACAACTGATCGCCGGTAAGCCTGAGTTTCAATCGATGAAACCCTACATCCCCAAGGGCTTAACGATGAAGCATTTGGGGCTGTTTATGAACAAGACGTTTTCGGGTCGCTTAACCGAGGCCAAGATTGCACCGATCCGGGATCGCTGGAAAGGCAACTTGGTGGTCAAAGGCATCGTTAATCCTGAGGATGCCGAAATCGCCGTTAAGCATGGTTTGGACGGTTTTATTGTGTCCAATCATGGTGGACGCCAGCTAGATCGGGGGCAGTCGACGGTCGTGCCGCTTCATAAATTGGTGCCGGAGTTCAGCGGCCGCATCAAAGTGATGATGGATGGTGGTATGAGGTCCGGTGCCGACATTGCGGCTTGCTTGGCCTGCGGCGCCGATTTCACCTTCTTGGGACGAACGCCCATGTTCGGCGTGTGTGCGTTGGGTAGATATGGCGGGCACCACACCTTTGAAATGCTCAAGAAGCAATTGCAGCAGGTAATGGAACAGGTGGGATGTCCCAAGGTTCATGACCTTCGCAATCATTTGATTTCCGAAAGCGTTCCCGCGTAGCGATCAACAACAAATACTGTCGTATTCGCCGCATGTCTCCAACCCAATCAAAGCAATGCCCAAAGTCACGATTCTGTTCGGTTTAATCTTGATTGCGATCGGAGTGCTCGGCTTCGTCGGAAGTGGCTCGCAAGCATCGGACGACGTCGACACGACCGCCGAGGTCGCATCCGATGAGTCGACCGCGGCGACGCCCGCAAGATCCGTCACTGCGTTGATTCCGGCTTTTGTTGGCGTTGCGTTGGCGATCTGCGGTTTGATCGCTTTGAAAGAGTCGCTGGTGAAACACGCCATGCATGCTGCAGCAATGATCGGTGTGCTTGGAACACTCGCTGGCGCTGGTCGAGGCGGCATGGGACTGGGTAAGTTCTTTAGCGGTGATCCCAGTTTGAATCAGCGTAGTTTCTTATTCGTGTGGTTGATGGCACTGGTGTGTGGCGTCTTCGTGGTGCTGTGCGTGAAGTCGTTTATCGATGTCCGCCGCCAACGCCAGGCCGAACAGTCATCTTGAAAGTCTGCTCGTTGTATTTACTGGATGTTTGATCAGAGGATTTGACGCGTGATCACGCCATGAACACGCGGTGCGGTGCCCAGCGTTCATTTTTCTGACGCACGATGGCAATCAGTTGCCCTTGCTCGTCGATGGCGATTGCGTCCTGACTGGGTTGCTTGCTCGCTTTGATGAGCGGCTTTTCGGCTTTTTCAATTGAACCATCAATCAGCAGGCCGTTGCGCAGTTGCTTGGATTGAGCGTGGTCGCAATGCAGCCTCGCCATGTGGTGAAGTGCGAATGCGGGATTGATCAGCTGCCGGTGCAAGTTTGAGGGTAGACAAGGTTCGGGATTGTTGGGTGTTGGTTTATCGGTAACGAACGTTTCAGGCTCCATCGCTGAATTGAGGTCAAACGGACCCACGTGGGTTCGTGTTAATGAAGTCATCACTGCGGTTGTGCCAAGCTGTCCGGCCAAGTCCATGCCTAACGTGCGTAAATACGTCCCCGATCCACATCGCACTTCCAGTTGCACCATCGGTGGTCTGTAAGCATTCACGTGGACCGATTCCAGCCAAACATGACGGCTCGGCATGTCAATTGTTTCACCATTGCGGACACGTTGGTGCGCGCGTTTGCCGTCGATCCAAATCGCCGAATGAGCCGGTGGCGTTTGTTCAATCCAGCCTTTCATGTCCTTGGCCGCGGATTGGATCGCTTCAAGGGTCGGCAGCGGAAGTTCGGGATGCCGCTGACAACCATCCTCCAAATCGCCCGAATGACTGCTGGCCCCAAATTCGAATGTGCCGACGTAGCATTTGGGCTGCTCAAGCATCCACGGCATTAGTCGTGTGGCTGAACCGATCGCCACAACGACAACACCATCCGCCAGCGGATCCAACGTTCCGGTATGACCGGCCTTGAGTCGAGGCAAGCCCGTCTCGCGGCGAATTTGGCGTTGGACATGGTTGACCAAGTCTCGTGAGGTCATGCCGATTGGTTTCTTGCAGGGCAAAAAGCCAAACGGTTTCAACGGGGCAGCGATCATGCAATTCGTTTCAGAACGCAGTAGCTGATTGAAGCGAGCAACGTTTCGACTGCAATGAATAGAACGCGGGCGGCGATCACGGATGCAAGTGCCGCCGCGGATCCAAATGCGGGTGTTAGGGCCAGTAACGTCGCATATTCGCGGATGCCCGCTCCGCCGGGAATTAGCGATGCGAAACCCAGCACCATACCAAGTGCGATCGATGCCGATGCTGCGACCCAGTAGGCGGTTAACGTTGTGGGCAGCATCGTCGAATCCAGACACAGTGATGGCATCGCCTGCAGAATGAGGGTGAACGACGTCCCAATGCAAACCCACGAAAGGAGCGACCAAGCCCAGCTCGAAGCCAATAGTCCCCAACTCAGATCGTACGAACCGAGTCCGGATGACGTTGAATCTTCGATGTCGCTTGAGTCCAGATTGCGATCCACCATCTCGCTTCCGGTGCCCGCCGTGCTAGAGCCGCGACGATGGCTGATCACAGCGAGCACCAACCGCATGACCGGGGGCAACGCCGGAATCAAAGCTCCAATGGCCATCGCCATGGCGGATAGCCTGACCCAGAGAGGAAGCTCCGTTGCGAGCAGCAGAATGCCCGAGAAGGTTGCTCCGACGGACATCATCAGAAGCGTTTCCAAAAAAACGGCTAAGCTCGCTCGTGTGACAAAACCGGGCGATGTCGAGGCCGATCCTTTCATGGCACCGACGCGAAGCAAGACAACGACAGCTTTTCCCGGAACATACTTTCCCGCATGTCCGAGCAGCTGCGCTGCGGCGCAGCGCGGATACGAAACAACCGAGCCGCAAACACGCACACCAATCGATCGAGCGACTTGATGCAACACAAGCGTCGGAGGCAAGAGTCCGATGCCGTAGACGACAGCAGCAAAAAATATCTTGCCCCAATCCACGTCAGCTGCGGAAGGTCGTGGATCGAGCTGCTGCCATCGGAGGACGGCATCTT
>JBCCJB010000389.1:0-4155 GCA_039028015.1 Planctomycetota bacterium | reverse complement strand
TTGGACACGTCGGGTTACGTCGTGCTTCCAATCGAATCGAGTCCTTTGGCGATCGATGCATCGGGCGATTCCACCAGGTCAACAGCAGCGGAAGAACTTAATCTTGTTGAGCTACTGGATGAACGGCGATTCGATGAAGGCAAATTGATTGTCGAAGTTCGTGCGACCGCGCGCGGGTTGATTCCAGATCTTGAGTCCCTAGTTGAATCAAAGGTGGACGGGTATCGACTGGCTGAAAACGAGGATTCAGGGGTCAGCGTCATTGAGTTTGACAAGGAGTCGCTGGAGCCCGTTGTGTTATCCGAACGCACTTGGACGCTATCTTATGAGGCTGCCGATTCGGCGAAACCAGCACCCACGGAATTCACATTTCCCGAGCCGATCGTCGACGTCAAAGAGGTCACGTATCAGCAGTACGTGGATGCGGACCTCGAAGATGTGGCCGCCTCCGTATCACTGGTTCGAAGCTACGGTTCGAACCGTCAGCTGGTCACCATTGTCTCGGCGTGTTCGGCCGCTGCGCTGCTTGGCCTGATTGCTCTAGTTGTGCTCGTGAGGTCGCGTGGCCCGGCTGTCGAAGTCGATACTCCAGGCGACGTTGCATCCGTCACGCCGTTCTCATTGCTTACGCGGCTACGTACCTTCGAATCCGATCGCGGCGTTGAAGGCAAACGCCGTGTTCAGTTGCAGACCGATATCGCGGCGATCGAATCTCATTTCTTTGCTGGCACCAACGGAAAAGCGGAGCCCGATCTGGTTGCCATTGCTGACCGATGGCATTAGGTGATTTTTTTAGGTCAACGATCGTCGCGAACTCATTTGAGAAGACCGGATCACGTTGACGACGGCCAGCCGGTGCCGCGTATTGATTTCAAAGGCCATGATTTTGAGACGCTTCCAATCGATTGGGTCGAGTTTTACCGGGTATCTGTCTAGCTCGCTGCTTCGACAGCTGCTGTGCCTTTTCTTGCTGTCGCTTCCTGCATCCTTGCGTGGCAGCGATCGACCCAACTTTGTCATCATCATGGTGGATGACATGGGTTATGCCGGTGTCAGTTGTTTTGGAAATCCGTACTTTGAGACGCCAGAAATTGATCGTCTGGCGGCTGAAGGAATGCGGCTAACTGATTTCCATTCTTCAGGTACGGTTTGCTCGCCCACGCGAGCTGGGTTGCTGACCGGTCGCTACCAACAACGCGCAGGTATTGAGGCCGTAATCCATCCAAGGCGTGATCACCCCGAACACCGTAAAGGGTTACAGCGATCGGAGATAACTTTCGCGGAAGTGCTGCAGTCGGACGGCTACGCGACGGCGCTCATCGGTAAATGGCATCAAGGTTACGTGGACAACTCCGAAGACTATCATCCCCAAAACCATGGGTTTGATGAGTTCATCGGTTATCACAGCGGTAACATCGATTTTGTCAGCCATGTCGGGGACCATGGCAAACACGATTGGTGGCATGGTCGCTCGGAGAAACAGGAAGACGGCTACGCGACTGATTTGATCAATCGTCATGCGTTGGATTTCATCGAACGCAATCGCGGGCGTCCGTTCTGTTTGTATCTGCCGCATTTGGCGATTCATAACCCGGTGCAGGTGCGAGGGGACCCGGTACGCCGGACATTGGAAGGTGGCTGGAATCGCTGGAAGCCAGCAGACTTCAACGAACGCATTGAAAAGTATCGCGGCATGACCTTGCCGATTGATAAGGGCGTCGGCTTAATCCGTGAAACGTTGATTCGATTCGGAATTGATCGCAAGACGCTTGTGTTGTTCTTCTCCGACAACGGTGCTGCGTCCTACGATTTCCCCAGTGGTGATCCGAAATTGCGTGGCAATAAAGGCAGCGTGTACGAAGGTGGGCACAAAGTACCCTTCATTGCGTGGTGGCCAGGAACGATTGAAGCTGGCCGTGAAGACAATACGCCGGCCATCACGCTCGACGTGATGCCAACGCTGTTATCACTGGCTGGGCAAAAGCCGCCGTTGGATCGTCAACTCGACGGGATTGACCTCTCAAGTTTGCTGCTGCACGGCGAGGTTCCTCACGCGCGGCCGCTTTACTGGGCGTCACTTGGGAACAACGGGACACGTGCCGAAGCGATGCGTTATGGACCGTGGAAGTTGGTTGTCAATCATCCCAACGCTCGTAAGGGCAGTTTCGCGAACGAGCGAATCGAACTCTATCGGCTTGATCAAGACCCAGCCGAAACAAAAAACTTGGCCAAGAAGCAAACGAAACGAGCGGGCACAATGCTGACGCAACTCAAGCGTTGGTATGCCCAGACCACGAGCACGGTGACGCCGCAAATCGGCGGCTGGCCGCAATAGGCCTGGTTTATGGCTTGTCATTCCGCATCGTGAAAGCGATCAAGAGCCTCAAGTGGATTGCCTTAATTCATTTTGCAATCGCTCTTGTCTTATCGTGCGAACAGCTTTGCTGCTGACGAACTTATCGAACGGGCATGACCTTTCGAAACCATGATTGGTGATGCTCGGTCAGTCGACTGACGATCTCGGGGCGTTCCTTCGCGTGGTTTTTGAGTTCGGGAATGTCATCGGTCAGGTTGGCAAGATGGGGTGAACCAAGTGGGCCGTATTTCTTGATCAACGCATTCTGATTGACGCCATAATTTCGATTCTTCCCGCCGATCAGTTTCCAATCACCTTGGCGAACCGACCACGAATCTTGCCATTGCCAGTGGACAACGTCGTAAGGCGTTGGGGCGTCGTTATTGATTACGTTGATGATTGAATGGCCATCAAGTTTCGACTCCGGCGCATCGATTTGTCATGTCTCGATAATCGTCGGCAGCCAGTCCATTGCGGTGATGAGCTGGTCGCGAACGTGTCCCTCTGGAAACTGATTCGGATAGCTGACAATCGCGGGCACACGGATACCGCCTTCCAGCAAGCTGGCTTTTGTTCCAAGCCATTTTCCGGAGTAGCCACCGCCGCCGTTGGCACCGTAGTTGTGTCCCTTGGGCAAACCGCTGGCGTGATCATCGACCTCGATTTGGTAGTCTTCAGCCGAATACCCGTTATCGCTGGTGTAGATCACCATCGTGTTGTCGCGCACACCAAGGCGGTCGAGCGTGTCGATAATCTGACCAATGTAGTGATCGGTTGTTGACACGATGGAGGCGTAGGAGCGGCGTGGCTCAGGCAGGTCGGCGTATTGCGATGCAAATTGTCGGATGGATTGCTCGGGGTAGTGAGGAATGTTCATCGCGTAGTACAGGAAGAATGGTTGACCTTGATTTTCTTCGATGAAATTGATCGACCGTTGGGTGATTAGGTCGGGAAAGTACTCGCCATGACGGAAGACTTCGGTTTCGCCTTCGAATAGCGTGTGGTACCCGCTGTCGTGCAAATGAAAATGGTTGTAGTTGTCGATGAAGCCGGCACGAATGCCAAAGAACTCATCGAATCCTTGAGTTGTTGGTCCGCTTCCTGGGCTTGATCCCAAATGCCATTTGCCAAATAGGGCCGTTCGATAACCGACATCTTTCAAGACCTCCGCAATCGTGATTTCCGAAGAGAACATGTTGCGCGAGTCGGATTCGAATCTTCCCTGAACCCACGAGTTGACGTTGCCGCGTTGGGGATAACGCCCGGTCAGCAGCATGGCTCGAGCAGGACAGCAGACCATATGTGAGTACGCCTGCGTGAATCGCACACCGCGTTGTGCGAGTGCATCGATATGAGGCGTGTGCAGATCGGTCGCACCGTAGCAACCTGCATCCAAGGTGCCTTGGTCATCGGTCAAGATGACGACGACGTTGGGAGACTTAACCGTGTCGGGAGACTTGGCAGCTGCTTTGACAAGAGAGGCAGTCAGCCAAAGAAACAGGCAAAGCCCGAAGCCGACGTTGGATGTCATGGCATCCTGCAATGGGTGGGGTGCGATGGGAACGCGAGAACGATGCGATGCACACTCGTTATGCCCAAGCATAGCCAAACCACTCGATATTGTGGTTGAGCCCATTGTGGTTGAGCCGGTGACCAAGTTCGATCGGCCTCTGATATGAGGCCGGTGTGACACCGTGATACTGACGGCGATTGTTCAGAATTGCGTGATTTGCAAAACCACGCACCGGGCAGTGCCCCCGCTAGGGCTCGAACCTAGGACCGACGGATTAAGAGTCCGT
>JBCCJB010000388.1:0-4162 GCA_039028015.1 Planctomycetota bacterium | reverse complement strand
TTCCAAAATCAAGTTGTCGCCGGAATCCGAACCCGCTGCGACTCAACCCGAGTGACATGTTGGTTTACGCGTGCCCGCTGGGCGGATTGAGAACGTGTTCGGAGATCACGCCGGGGCGGGGCGGCCGTAGAAATAGCCTTGAGCAAGGTCGAATCCGATTTCTTGGCAAGCCTCGGCTTCATCAACGGTTTCGATTCCTTCGGCGAGTGCTTTGATATCCAAATCACGAACCATCGTGACAAGTGATTTCAACATTCGCATCCGATTGACGTCCGATGTGTCGATTCCGCGAATCAACCCGATATCGAATTTGACATAATCGGGTCGTGCTTCGACCAATTCCGATAACCGTGCCTGCCCGGCACCAAAATCGTCATAGGCCAGGCCAATGTCCAAGTCCTTCATGCTTGCATGCAACCGCTGCATCGATTTCGGATTGGTGATGGCCGCTTCATGAATCTCGAGCACGATCTCCGATTGGCTGGCCATCGTTCGGACTTTCGCCAGCGAATCGATCAACGCGGCGCCATCGGCCATCTCCTTCGGATGCGTGTTGACGAACAGCGTGGGGCCATCGGGCAGGTCGCGACCGACGCGAAGGCCTTCCCAACGCAGCAGTCGGCTCAGTTCCACCTCCAGATTGAGCTGCTCAGCAGCTTGGAACATGGCCCCGACGGACTCCAGTCCGAAAACACTTCCGCGTCCGAGGATTTCGAATCCGATCGCTCGACAGCCACAAAGGGTCACGATCGGTTGAAAGTGGGGTCGCACCAATCGCTGACTCATCAAGCGATCAAACTGCACCAGGGCCAATGCTTGATCACAGACGTTTTCTGAAATGGTCCCAGCGGTCAGGCTGGTTGGTGATTGACGCCGGATTCGAAATGGAGCCTCAGCAAAGTGGATCAGGTCTTCATCGCGCACGGCGACCGGTGTCGTCACGCGTTTGCCGTTGACGTACGTCCCGTTAGTACTTTCCAAATCTTGGACGAACAGCTTGCCGTCAATCAGTCGCAGATCCGCATGGTTTCCGCTGACCGTCCGAAACTGCAATTTCAGGGCGTTGCCTGATTTGCGACCGACGACAAACGGTTGTTCATCGATGGGCGTGTGCTGCAGCGAATCGCCGGGGCCAGTCGGTCCTGAAAGAAACCACACATCTTCAGTGACGGCGACGTCGGAGCGACTTTGGCGTTTCGACGCGTTTTCGATCGGAGCCATAGCGGTGGGTTCGAACATCGATTGGTTAAGCGGGGCAATTCAGACCCATTTGTTGCATCACAAGAGCTTTGCAACTGGGTCGCGAAACTCTAGGTCACGCTGATGCCCCGGCAATGATCGAACTCAAATTTCTGGTCGAAGGCGATTGGGGACGTCCGAAGGCCAGCAAACCAAACCGCGATCTCCAGCATTCAGAGTCAGGTTATGAGGGATGTGAGGGTTTAAAGAAGAGGGTTCAGGGGAAAGAGTTCAGGGTTCAGTTCTGAAAAAAATCCGGCGACAACATCCGCTCTCAACCTGAACTCTGAACTCTGAACCCTGACTCCTCAACTCTGAACCCTGAACCCTCAATTCACCTGAACCGGACTGGTTGCTTCTTTGATCTTGGTCCGCATCAACTCGGTTGATGCATCTTTGCCGGTGAACAGTTTGAATTGGTAGGCAGCCTGTCGGACAAACATGTCCACACCCGTGATCACTCGGGCTTGTTTGCGGACCGCGCTCTTGATCAGCATGGTGTTCTCGGGGTTATACACGGTGTCAAAAACGACCATGTATTCATTGAGTGACGTTCCATCGTATGGACTGCTATCGACATCGGGATGCATGCCAATCGGGGTGCCGTTGACCAGCAGATGCACTTTGAGTTCATGCCGCTCATCCCAGTCGATGGTACGACAGCCAATTTCAGCGGCAAGTATGTCCGCGCGTTCTTTGGTGCGAGACGCAATGACAACATCGCAACGTCGTTGCCGCAGTCCCCATGCGATCGCACGTGAGACACCGCCGGCACCCAAAACCAGGGCTTGTTTGCCTTGCATCGAGTTTTCTTGACCACGTTCCAGTTTGAAAGTCTCCTCGATGCAGTCCATTGCCGCGCGGTAATCGGTGTTGTAGCCGTAACGATCATTGCCACCGAAGACCATCGTGTTGATCGCACCGATTCCGGTCGCACTTGATTCGGCTTGGGTGCAATAGTCCAGTGCCGATTCTTTGTGAGGGATCGTGATGCTAACGCCCTCCACACCAATGCTCTGGCACGTGTTCATGAATGTTTGCAAGTCATCCTTGGGGACGCGAAAGGGCAGGTATCGCGCGTTCATGTCTGCTTCAACGAAGGCGGCGTTGTGAATCAGCGGGCTGTGGCTATGAGCAACCGGATCGGCAATCACGCCAAATAGGGATGTGTCTTTGTCGATTGACTCATAGTGATAGATCCGGTTCATTTCCTTCCAGTTCAACTGCCCCGGTGCCAGCTTCTTGTCAGTGCTGAACGTCGCGTACGTAAACGGCGAACCGACACGATTGGCGAGGATCCGTGTCATGATGCCGATCTCACCCATGCAAATCCCAATGGTTGGGATCTTGCTGTTGGCCGTCAGCTGGATCATTCGCATGTTGTCGGAAAACGTATTGGCCATCGTCGCGATTTTGACGATGTCGGCATCTTCGGCCGCCATCGCTGCGTGAAGTTCCTCCAAATCGTCTGGCGTACCTGAAAAATCGTGGTAGCTAATGATCCGCTTTGTATCGCCGTAGCGAGGGATCTGAGCGGCCACATCGGCCTCGATATCGACGTACTCGACCCCTTCGGCGATCGCGCTTCGCAGCAGCATGAGCCGGTCCTGCTCCGATTTGTTCCAACGACCGCCGTCGTCGCGTCGCCTAACCGCAATCACGACCGGACCCGGGCGATCGCCCACCAATCGCTTCAGATTGACCGCGCGGGTGATGAAATCGAGTCGCAACTCGACTAGCGAAGCCCCCTGTTCGACCAGGAATTTGTGCTCCGCGATCATCCGCGTGTGACGGGCGCGACCGAGGCTGACACAAATCATTGGGCTGTCGAAAAACTATACTGGAATGAAGTTGCCGTGTGCCAAACGAAGGCAGGCTCGCGTACCGTATCACATGATAATGCCAACCAGCCGGACACCCCACGGGTCTGAACTGTCCCCACCAACCCAGATCACTTGATGAGCAGACCTCCATTCATGGGCATGCGCATTTGCGACGTCCTGCCCACACCCGGTTTCGCCGTGAATGACACCCTCTCGCGACGACAACTCGTCATGCTGACGAGTTTCTTGCTTTTCGTGATGGTCTCGGCGAGCGCGAGTGGCTCTGAGCCAAACAGTTCGGAATTATCAAGCGACGCCAGTTTCTCGCTGCCTCGCGTCAATGCGGGTGCCAGCGGCTTTATCGATATCACGCTGCCGGATGAACTTGGCGTGATTTGGGAAACGAAAACGGCGGAAGCAATCGAAACCACGCCCGTGGTGGATCAGGGGCGGGTTTTTGTCGCAGATGTGATGGGAGGCGTCGAAGCACTGGAATTGCAAAGCGGCAAATCACTCTGGCGTCGCGATTTTGATACGGGATTCGTCGCGTCCCCAACGATTTTGTCAGCGTCGTCCGTGACCCATCATCCCGATCGGCTGGTCGTTCTTGAAACTGACAAGGACGACGCAACGCCCGACGGTCAACGAAGGACCGTCGATGGCAATCAGATTGATAAATGGGACCGCATCATCGCGTCCGACCGGCTCCTACTGGGTGACGTCGAAGGGAATGTTTGGTCGCTCGATCCAGCAACCGGACAGACGCAGTGGCAAATTGCGATTGAGGCTGAGATCGATGCCGCGGTTGCATTTTTTGTGCTCGTGGCTGACGAACAACCTCAGGTGCAGTTGCTTGTCACGAGCCAGGACGGCAATCTTCGGTGTTTGAACGCCGAAAATGGCGAGTTGATTTGGACGTATGCGACCGGAGACCAAATTCGCTGTGGAGCTTCGATTGCCCAGGGGAAAACCTTTCTAGGCGGCTGCGATGGCGGCCTGCACATCGTCGATTTAACGACGGGCAAAGCCGTCGGCGAACCGTTGCCCTTGGGTGGTCCCACCGGAAGCACGCCGGCCACCGAATCGGGACCGGTTTTTGT
>JBCCJB010000387.1:0-4172 GCA_039028015.1 Planctomycetota bacterium | reverse complement strand
GTTTTTTGGGGATGGTTGCCGGCCGTGCTGTGGGTGGTGTTTGGATCGATCCTGGTGGGTGGCGTGCACGATTTGTCTGCATTGATTTTGTCGGTGCGCAACCGGGGCGAATCGATTGGTCAGGTGGCCGGACGAGTCATTTCGCCTCGGACCAAGTCGCGACCTCGCGCGATCGCCATCCAACCAATCGCGGCCGCCACCGGCATCGCCGTCCAAACGCTCAACACGGATTCGGGATACAGCTTGAATACGTTGGCGATTACCAAGCCAAAGATCGCAAGCACGATCGACAAGGCCATCGCCAGAACAATCAGGAACAACACCTTGGCCCGAGGCGAAATGACTCGTCCGGCCACCTGACCAATCGATTCGCCACGGTTCCGCAACGACAAAATCAATGCGGACAAATCGTGCACGCCGCCCACCAGGATCGATCCAAACACCACCCACAGCACGGCCGGCAACCATCCCCAAAAAACCGCCAACGCTGGTCCGACAATGGGCCCCGTCCCTGCAATGCTAGTGAAATGGTGTCCCAGGACCACGCTTCGCCGCGTCGGAACAAAATCCACATCGTCGCGAAGCGTCACGCTGGGCATGGGTTCTTCACGCGTCAGCCTGAATAGCTTCAGGGCAACAAATCGGCCGTACGTGTGATACGCAACAACGAATGCGATCATCGAACCGATCGCGACCAGAAGTGTGCTCATAGGCGGATTTCAACCCTACGCTTGACCCAATCGTCCCACGCTCGGTCCAGCCGGAGTCCAGAATTGGCGTCGCGGTGGATGACCGGGGGTCTATAGTACTGACGTGAACCTATGATAAGGAGCAGCTCGGTGCGGGTCATCCGACCAAGGTAACCTGTGCCGTTTGATTTCAATATCGCTTCTCTTGCCGTCCCTTTCACAAATTCGGAACCCAAATGACAACGTCGCCCACGCTACAACCTGAGACTCACCCATCTGGCGTCGAGCGAACCGTGATTATCGGCAGTGGCCCAGCGGGCTGGTCAGCAGCAATCTACGCAGCACGTGCCAACCTGAATCCCGTGGTTTATGAGGGCACGGTCAAACCCGAGATGATTCCCTTGGGACAGCTCGCCTACACCACCGAAGTGGAAAACTATGCTGGTTTTCCAGCCGGAAATGTCCGTGCTTTTGTCGAGTCAGCCGTCGACAAGGATCGGCACTGGAATTTGCCAATGGTGCCCGAGGGTCACGTCAAAGATGACCAGCCCCATTACGCGGTGCAGGGGACCGAATTGATGGAACTTATGAAGCAGCAAGCCATCAATTTTGGCACGCGAGTGATCAGCGACGACATTGAGCGCGTTGATTTTTCAGGCCCACCGCACAAGCTTTATCCCGCCTCGGGCGACCCCATCGAGGCACTGACGGTCATCATCGCGACGGGAGCCCGTGCCAACTACTTGGGTCTGCCCAGCGAAGAGGAATACAAGAACAAAGGCGTGAGTGCTTGCGCCGTGTGTGATGGTGCGTTGCCTGTCTATCGAAGCAAACCGTTGGCTGTCGTCGGCGGCGGCGATTCAGCCGTGGAAGAAGCGACCTATTTGGCCAATCTGAAAGGTGCTGAAACGATTCATATGATCGTTCGACGTGACGAAATGCGGGCGAGCAAGGTCATGCAAGATCGTGCTCTTAACCATCCCAAAATTGAAATGCAATGGAACAGTGTCGTCGATGAAGTTCTTGGCGATGGAAAAGTCGTCACCGGCTTGCAATTGCGCAGCACCGTCGACGACTCAACACGCCACCTCGATGTTGGCGGCATGTTCGTGGCCATTGGACACACGCCCAACACCAGTTTCCTGGATGGCGCCGTCGACATGAACGACGCCGGCTACATCCAGTGGACCAAGTCGTTTCGCACCAACACGAATGCGACCGGCGTTTTTGCTGCTGGCGATGTCGCCGACGACTATTACCGACAAGCAATTACGTCGGCGGGAACAGGTTGCATGGCCGCCCTGGATGCCGAGCGATTCCTCGTAGAGCACGAAGAAACGATTGCGGCGGCTTCGGCGACGTGATGCAGTAAACCCTCATTCGTTTAACCCGTTCCCGAAAGTCAGCCGGTATCTCAATGCACGCAAAATCGCGGTGCATCTAAACTACGGCCGCGGGTTGAACGTTCAAGTGTCAATCACATCGTCGGCTGAGAGGATTGGCAGTTGGTTTTCTTCCGTGTCCTGCTCTTCCCGCCAGGGTTCATTCTTGCGGTAGGATTCCAGCTCCTCTTCGAGCTGCTGAATTTGAGAGTTGTCCTCGGCGCGTCCAAGATCGACCGCCTTTTGACTCCATTTCACAGCGTTTTCAAAGTCACCCACCTCGGCATAACCGGCCGCCAAGGTGCTGAGGATATGAGCTTCAGATTCTTCGGTTAACTGCACTGCTCGCTTGCCCAATTCGAGCGAACGACTGCCGTTGCGAACGGAGTCCTGCGGCGAGGTCGCCAGCACCCAAGCCAAGTTGTTCAAGATGCCCGTCAGACTGGGATGCTCATCGGACTCAATGGCCTCCAGAGCTGTTTCGTAATCCTCGATTGCCTTGGCATGCTCTCCAACGGCCAGGTAAGCATCGCCACGAGTACGCAAGATTGGCACATTGCGGGCGTCGTTTTGCAGCACATCGGACAATGCTTCGATAGCTTGACGAGGACGGTCGTCTTGAAGGTACAGATTCGCAAGCTGCATTTGCCGCGCGACATCATCCGGGTTTCGCTCGACCAACGTTTTCATGTCTGTGATCGCGTCGGCAACACGTCCTTCTTCCACCGCGATGTAGCATCGCACCGCGAGTGCCTGGTCAACCGATTCCACTTCAGGCGTGATATCGGTCGCAGCTTTGAGGTCTTGCTTCGCAGCTTGAACATCGCCACGCGACAGGGCAATTTCGGCTCGCTGAAGCAACGCCACTGGGTCTTTGGGTTGCATCGCCAATGCCTTGTTGAGATCGGCAAAAGCTTTCTCGTCGTTATCAAGCATCCGATGCAGGATTGCTCGAAGTCGATAAAGACCCTCGCTCGGTTGCGCCTCGATTGATTGGCTCAACAGTTGCACTGCGTCATCGGCACGATCAAGGTCAACCAACTGTTGCACGGCAGCGGTCGCGATCTGCTGATTTGTCGGATCCAGTTCCAATACCGTTCGCAAATCGGCAACGGCGGAGTCGATCTCACCGGCTTTCAACTTCATTCCCGCCCGCTCGCGCAACGCATCAATATTCTCTGGGAATACATCAATCGCAGAATTCAAATCGTCCAGCCGAGATTCGTCGTCGTCGCTGGTCACAGCACGGAGCAAGAATGCAGCGCTGCGTTTCTTTTTGTCATCGAGATACAGATCAATCGCAGCCGAGGTGGCACGTTGAACCGCTTCACGATCACCGTCGGGCAGCAGATTCAATCTGGCGATCAACATGTGTGCGTCGGCCAATTCGGGATCATTGGCGACCGCGTCTTCCAATGCGGTTAAGGCTTCGTCACGGATGGTGACTTGGCGCCGTCCGCGAACCCGCACCATCACCCCGGCCAGCCCCTGTCCCCGCTGAAACTGGATGCTGCCAAGCATCTTTTTTGCAAACGACTTGTTTTCGTCGCTGAGTCCTTTTGCCAGGGCTGACTCGATCAACGCCGCGACTGCTTTCAGCTCAGCGTTGGACTCCGCATCGATTCTTTTCAGGACAGCTTCATCAAGGTCCGCCTGTCCCGGGTCCAGTCTGGGTTGCACCGGCGGCGGTGCGGGCACGACAACTTCGCCGGGCGATGACTCAGTTGGCGTTTCAACTGGAGCGGCATCTTGAGCCTCTGGACCGGCTGACTGAACACCAACCGCTGGGGCATCCTGACCCTGGGTCGTTGTCGCCGCGACAACACCACTGACAATGACGATCGACGCGATGAGACGAGCGGGCCACCGCAAAGTCAGCGTCAAACGATCCGAAACAACCAGACGACTCATGCGTGACTCTCAGAAGGCGAAACAACAACTTTTACAACGCTCTATCGTACTGATTTGTCCATCAACCCGGAAGCTTCGTTGATTATATGACCACTCCCGTAAGCGATCGCATTGCCGATCAACAACGTCAACCGAGCCAAAACCAATCGCGTGCTCGAGTCTTTGTCACGCGGCGGTTACCCGGCACCGC
>JBCCJB010000386.1:0-4199 GCA_039028015.1 Planctomycetota bacterium | reverse complement strand
GGACAGCGCCACTTTGGATTAGCCGTTCGGCGTTAGCCGCGGTTTTCTCGGGCTAAACCGTGGCTAGCGCCAAGACGGCTAATACGCTCGGTTATGCCATGAATCACTGTGTTTTCCATCCAAAGTGGCGCTGTCCAGCTAGGGAACAAGCACGCGGGCTAAACAAGCATGAAGACTGGTCGCGCGTGACGACGCTTGCTTGGCGAGGACCGACCCGTCGGTTATCACCTCATCATGACGTCACCCGATCCCCACCCCCAGACAACATCACCGATAAACGCGCCAAATCGTCAGACTGGCCCGGAGCATCAGGCTAGCCCAGATCATCAGGCTGGTCCCGACATCGAAGCTCCGCTGGCAAGCCGCATCCGCACGTGGATTGATATCCTGCCGGTGATGCGATTGCTTCGCGTGTGTCGAGTTGCTGGCTCGCCAATTTGGATCACAAACACATTGATGGTGTTGTTGGTTTGGATGGGGCTTGAGTCACTGATTGCCGCATTGATGTCGAGCGGCGGAGCTGGCACACCCGTCTCAGTGTCTCGCAGCTTGATCGTTTCACTACCGGCCGATTGGATTCTGGAATTGTTTCACTGGCGTTCCGCATCCTCAATCGCCAATCCAAGTCCAATCACACCGCAACTCGCAAGTGCGGCAACAAAACTATCAAGCACTCATGTTTTGATATTAACCGTGTTGACGCTGACGCTTTGGGTGCCAACATGGATGACGCTGGCACGCGTTGGCGGACTTCTCGTTGCCGGCCGCGACATGCCCAGCTGGACTGCCACGTGGCGATGGACGAACGGACGATTGTGGCGTGGCTATGTGCTCACAATCCTTCCGGCTGTTTGTTGTTTACCGATGCTCGTTGTGCTGCGAGTCGTTGGCTGGTCATCGCTCCTGCTAGGTGAATCCATCTGGTACTGGGCCACACTACCGCTCACGCTTTCGTGCTTGATTGTTGTTGGTCTCATTTTGGCAGCTGCCAAAACCGCTGTGCCGCTGGGCTGGGCCGCGCTGGCAATGGAAGCCGATCCCGACCCAATGGATGCGTTATCGCGTGGCTATGAGATGACGCTGCGACGCTTGCCCCAACTGGTTGGGATGGGCGTGATTGCGATCGTCGTGATTGGACTGATGACGGCAGCATGGTGGTTGGTGGCCGTATCCGCCTCTCAAGTCGTTGTGTTCCCGGTCGATGGTGGCGTGTTGAATGATCGCTTTGAACGCGACGCTACTTGGGAATCTGCCGCCTTGATCACACAGTCTTTGCTAATGCTCGTCCCGGTCAGCGTCGGTGCCATGTTGGCGGCGGCAATGACGGGAGGACTGTATCTTTTGCTGCGTCAGTCAACGGGTGGCCAAGAAGTCGAAGATGTCGCCGAGAACCCACCACCAAGTCAGCCGCGGGTGCCATCGGTTCAAACGAAAGTCGATCAATCGGAATCAGACAAGGCCGATTGATGGATGCCGATTGATGGATGATGCGTGCTCGAATTAGACACCATGCACAACGTCATCCACTGACCGGTTCATTCCATCGAATGTCACCACGTGTGTGCAGACGTTGACTCACACGCTTGTCGGCGGCGGAGACCAGTTCCAGACGTTCCAAAACACCCTCGACCGCGATTTGCTGAGCTTCGTGAATGAGCACCGGTGTCACACCTGGAATCACCACCGTGGTCAACGCTCCGCTGCACGCTTTACTGATTGACGGCTCGAGCTTTCGCTTTTCCGCTTCCGTCCCGACCAACAGCAATAATCGCTGACAACCACCGCACTGCAACAGCGGCGGCGCCGCGACTTCCAACGCCGATTCGATCGTTGTTTGTTCGTTGAACCGACTGGCATGCCCGCCGTGGCTGGTAATCGACTGCGTCTCCATCACGCCTTCGGTCATATGAGATCGTTGCGTGAGCGATGCGGAATCTCGCACGACGGTCGCCGTTTCACAAAGGGCTGATGCCGAGACACTGGATGATGATGCGACCGAGCCTGTCGTCGTGCTGCCAATCGATTCGCCACGGGTCGAATGGGTGCTGCGATGACGATCAATGATGCTTTCCACAACGGGAAGGCAACTCGAGACCATTTCATCAACCATTCGGGCGATTTGGTCCATCGATGGAGAGTCAACGTCGCGAGTCCGAAGCAGAGGTTGGATCAGCCACTGCTGGCTAACCTGCGAGTGCAAATTCTTCAAAACGTCTTGAAACCGAATGCGAATCTCTTGCGGCATGTCGTCCCAAGGATTCTCGCTGTCCTGTTGATCACCGGGAACACAGCGAGCCCCCTGAGCGACGGTGACCGCCATTTGCTGCAACGATTCGGCAATCGGTGCTGTTTCTTTGATCAGTTCCTCGAGTTGATCCAGTACGAGCTGCGTCGTGATCGCGTGCATGCGACGAAGCACAAAGCGCTCGGTCTGCTCAATGAGGTCCGTCATGCTTGCCGAACCCGCAACCGAATCGGCATCACGTGAATGCATGCATCCCTCATCGGCGTGCGACGACAGTTCTTCGTTCAACTGCTTGCAGGCTGCGACGAGATTTTGGCGAAACACGGCGATGCCATGAATGGCACCGGTCACATCAATGCCTCGATCATGTAGCCGCGTTGTTAATTCACGACGCAACGTGGCCATCACGTCACCCGAACGTCGCTGCGACAACGACGCGAGCTTGCCACCCTCGAGCATCTTCCGCAGCTTTTCATCGATGTCGATGCCCTGACAACCGTTCTGAATCTGAGCGGTGTCAATCTGCTTCACGAAACTCGATACCAATTCTTGACGGGCCACGTCGTTGCGGCCGTACTGTTCCAGCAACTCCGCGAGCCATTGCTGAGGCTCGATTTGACATCGTTTGCGCAATCGTTCGGCCAACGGCTTGGCAATCTGTTCGGCCTCAGCTGGATGCCCCAGCCAACCCAACATCAAGTGACGTACCGCGGCGGGCGCAAGCAGCTTCTGTTCGAGTGCGCGGAGACACTGCAGACGTGCGACACCAACGGAACGCAACATAGGCTTGCCGATCTGTCCTGTTTCCAGATTGGCAATTTTGCGAGCTTGAGCCAGCAATTCACCCGCTCCGGTCGAATCGGCCCAAAGATAGTCCACCACCGTTGCCGCAGCCGATGATGACACCGGAGAGGCACGATCACCATCGACAATCAAGTAGGCGTCGTGAAGCGGATTGCGCGCGGCAGGTACGGGATCCCAAGCAACGCCAGGGTCACCGGGATAGCTGTGACCGGGTGTCAAATAATGCCGCAACTCTGACACCGCCGCGTGCGTGTTGATCAGCGTTAATGGTTGATGCGGATTGCCTTGGATTGAAACCGTCGTCAGCAGCGGCAACACCCCGGCCGATTGCAAACCCGCTTCGTCAAGCAATTGTCGCAATCGCGGTGCGAGGTCCCACATCATGCCGCTAGCAGTGCCGCCTGAGAGCGACCCCACGAGATAGACCGATGGCACTCGATCGCCACAGACCGCAGCCAAGTGGTCGATCGATTCTCGCAAGGCTTGATCAACCTCTTCGGCGTGCCCGACCATGGCCAAACGCCCAAGCGGTCGCAAGCCTTCCGTGGTGGCCGATCGCGGCACGTTGTAGATCCATCGACGCGACATCGACGACAACGGCTTCGTGTTCGATTGCCGGTATTCTTGTGCGGTCTTCAGCGGCGTGTGGACCATCACAGTGGGAGGTATCCGATCGGACGCCTCTGTTAACCGGGCCGCATGAATCGTATGCATGTCGGTGTCAATTAATACCGAATGCAAATCAAGCGGACATGCGGCATGCAGTTCCGCTACCCGCCCGCGAAGCTCATGCAAGATCTCAGCGCCAACGCCGCCAACAGCCACGACAAACGCGTGTCCGGTGACGCGTGAATGCAAATGAGTTGCGCTGGAGTTCAACTCAGGAAGGTCCTCCACGTTGCCCCGCGTGGGTGCGGAATGTGATGGACGCTTTGCGGCTCCTCGTCGATTTTCCCTGACCGAAACGGTGTTGTTTGCCGATCCGGGACTGCGAAGTGCGTCCACAAACGCTTTGCAATTTTCAAATCGCCTATCGGGATTTTTCTCGAGAGCCCGCGCAACCGCGACACGATCGGCTGGCGGTAGGGGCTCAAGATTGGGTGCCGCGTGAATGTGCTGGGTGGCTAGTTGCGCGATCGTGCGACCAGCG
>JBCCJB010000385.1:0-4202 GCA_039028015.1 Planctomycetota bacterium | reverse complement strand
CTTCCACTGCAGTTCTCGCAGCACCTCAGTTGCCAAATTCGCGGCTAGACGTTCCAGGTCGTTGAAACGATCGGCAATTCGACGACCTCGTGACGCCGGCAGACTGCAGCGCAACTTGGCCGGCTCGATGGAGCCTGCCGCATCGACTGGTTCGGCGATGCGGATCTGTGGTGACCAAACCGCTTGCGTTAGCAGGTTGGGCTTGGCTTGCGAGGTCGCTTTCGAAAGCGTGAGTCGACTGACTGTCGCAACCAGATTTCCATCCAGCGTCAAAAACCGAAGTTTCGCACACGCCGTTGAGCCGGTGATGGTTTCACTCAAACACAGCTCGACGCGAAGCTCGTTTGGAATCTCATTTGAAAATAGTTGGAAACGTTCGATGGATTGCGGCAGCCAAACGCTACCACCCCAAAACTGACCGGCGGCGGCAACCATTTGAAACCCAGCATCCAGCAAAGCGGGGTGCAGACCCGTTGAAACCACCAGCGGTGCATCCTGCGAAGCGCGCCCAGCCAATGACACGATCCCCCGAGCCATCGAACCCGCAACTTCGATGGACTCAATCGCGCGGAACACACCAACGTACGCAAGTCCGTTTCGGGCTAGTTGCTCGTAATGAGCATCCACATCAATAACGCGTGTCTCCATTGCTTTCGGCCATGACCAAGACGTGGCCTCATCGAGCTCGGCGGGGTGCAGCGTGAATGTGGCATGCGTCTGCCAACTGTCGTCGTTGGAAGACGATACTTTGCCAGCCGCATCGTCATGCAGCAGATGACAACAAACAGGCGCGGCCGATAGCGTTAGCGGCAGATCAAATTCAATTTCCATAGAAGTGAGTGTCGGATCGTCGATCGTGGCGACAATCCAGCTCACATAACCAGCTGCCGGAAACACGCACGCTTCGCCAACGCGATGGTCCGACCACAAACCGCGATCGGTCAACCGACATTCCCAAACACGTTCTCGGGTAGCGAGATGAAGAAGCTGTCCGGGCAAGGTGTCAGGGATCCCGCTACCTCGCTTAGAAGAACCATCTTTGTGGTCCACGTCGGAATTGGCCGCTGTTGGTTTCACCCAATGCGATGCTCGTTGCATGGCGTAGCCGGGCAGAATCAAGTCCCTGCGCCCGACGGGGAACGCTGCGTCCACGTCGATTGATTTTCCGCCTAGGTAGGAGATCGCTAGCGGAAGACCAAAATCATCGGATTGCGATTCCGTCGATGGAAGCTTGTCATCCGAACGCAACCACTTTGCATCCTCAATTGAAAAAGCGTGATCTAGTGGAACGATCAACGCGGCGCGAACGTTGAAGTGCATTCGAGTCGTGGCCAATGTGGCCGCGATATCGATGGCGGCATATTGGTCGGCGATCTTGAATAATTCAGCGATCGACTGGTTGAGCGATTCGGTGGTCTTGGCGGAAAGCAGCCAAACCGTTGTGGAGCGTAGCTTTGCGTGCTCGGTTACTCCAGCTGCTGTGCTTGGCGGTTGCTGAACAATCACATGCGCGTTGGTGCCACCAAAACCGAACGAGCTGACACCCGCAGTGCGCGGGCCATCACTTGTCCACGCCGTCGTCTGCGTAGCGACTTCAAGTTCCGTTGGCCAATCAACGGCCGCATTGGCGGTTTCAAAGTTGACTTGGCCTGGGATGGTCCCGTTTTTAACCATCAAGCACGACTTGATCAGGCCAGCGATCCCGGCGGCTGCTTCCAAATGTCCGAGATTGGCTTTGACAGATCCGACCCGCAACGGTGTCACACGCGCGGGCATCGATTCGTTGTCATCGCCAAGAAACGCTTCGAGCAATCCGCGAACTTCAATGGGATCGCCAAGCGATGTGCCGGTCCCGTGCGCTTCGACGTAACCGATCGAATTGGGATCGACGTTGGCGTTGGCGATTGCCTGGTGAATTAATCTCGTCTGGGCTTCACGGCTGGGTGCGGTCAACCCATTGCTGCGGCCGTCTTGATTAACAGCGGAACCCGCCAGCACAGCGATGATGGAATTTCCATCGGCTACGGCGTCATCGAGTCGCTTCAGCAGCACAACGCCGCAACCTTCGCCGCGAACGAATCCATCGGCGGCATCATCAAACACGCGGCACGTTCCCGATGGGGACAACATGTTGGCGGCGTGAAACGAATCACCGGCGTCGGGTGATAACATCAAGTGAACGCCACCGACGACCGCAAGATCACTTTGACCCGAATGAAGCGATGTCATAGCGTGATGAACGGCCACCAAGGAAGACGAACACGCGGTATCGATCGTCAAACTGGGGCCGGCAAAGTCAAAGACATATGAAATACGGTTGGAGGCCATGGCCGCCGAATTGCCAGATGCAGTGTAGGCATCCACGCCCGCGTCGGAACACAGCCGTGCGTAGTCCTGAGAGCCTGACCCGACAAACACACCCACGGCCGATCCGGCGTATCGATCGATGGGAAGGCGTGCGTCCTCAAACGCACGCCATGTTGTCTCGAGAAGGACCCGATGTTGCGGATCCATCACGTCAGCTTCGCGTGGACTGATGCCAAACAAACCAGCATCGAACTGGTCAATGTCCGAGATCCATCCCGCCGAATGTGCCCACTGATGTTCTGATGCCTTTGCCCACGGACGCTTCGTGTCACGTTCGCATAACGGTCCAATCTGACAATCGCCAGACAACAAATTGCGCCAGAGGGTCCGCCAGTCGTTGGCGCCGGGCACGCGACACCCGATGCCAATGACCGCAATCGGTGTTTGGTAGTTGGCTTTTTCTGGATGAGTCTTTGAAACAATCAACATTGTTTCAGCACCTGAAAGGTGCATCGCTAACTTCTCGATCGTCGGATACTCGTAAGCAAGCGTTGCTGGCACTGGGCGACCCAAATGCTCGGCTAACTGACCCGACAATCGCACGGCCTGAATTGACTTCAGTCCCAAACGAGAAAAGGGCTCGTTCGTATCAAGCGTTTTGGAGGCAACGCCAAGCTTGCTCGCCAGGGTGTCGCGAATCCAAACAATCAGTTGATCAACATCGGTTCGCTTTGATTGCGACAGTAGTGGTTGCGACCCCCGAACTTCCGAAGCTGACTTTGTTTCTAGGCTCTCGAGAGATGAAATTGCTTTTAGATTTCCCTCAACGAGAAGTCGGCGTGCTCGGCCACGCTGTAGTTTTCCACTCGTTGTTTTGGGAACCGTTCCCGGACGCACCAGCACCAGCGATGAAACGCTCAATTGGTGGTGTTCAGCGACGCAATCGACGATCACGTTGATCAATGCATTGGCATCGACGTCGCGTCGATGCGTTCGTCGCAGCTCCACCAACAATCCGAGTTGACCGGGTTCGATTTCAAACGCCGCAACCCCTCCCGGCTGCACCGATGCATGCGATTGCTGAACGGTTGCTTCGATGTCCTGTGGATAGTGATTGACCCCGCTGCTGATGATCAGATCTTTGAGACGACCGCTTACAAAGAGTTGACGATTCGCCGTGCGATCTTCGTTGGAACGATTTGCTTCGCCGACGTTGAGCCAGTATCCCAGGTCGCCCGTTCGCAGATAACGTCGCGAATTGGTGTCGGGACCGTCAGCGAGGATCGCGTCGAACGTTTCACGCGTTGCATCGGGATTTCCAAAGTATCCGCTTGCCACTGAGGGACCATGAACCCAAATCTCACCTTCGACGCCGTCTTCCACTTCGCGACACGTCTCTGGATCGACAATGCGAACATCCATCTCTTGATGAGCCGAACCGCAACTGACCCGTCGTGTTCCCTCATCTTGTTCGCGCTTGTGACATGTCACGCCACGCATTCGTGTTGTGCTGGTGACTAGCAGTGTTGTCTCGGCCATGCCGTAACACGGACAGAATGCCTGGCGATCAAATCCGACGGACTTAAATCGATCTGAAAAGGCATCGATCACGTCGGCGTCAATCGGCTCCGCCCCATTGAAAGCAACTTGCCATTGCGACAAGTCCAGCCCATCAAGGTCGGCATCGTCAATCTCGTCAATGCACAATCGATAGGCAAAACTGGGGCCACCCGAAATGGTGCCACCAAAGTCGGCCAGTGCTCGCAGCCATCGCACCGGCGACTGCAGGAAATCGATCGGCTTCATCAACGTTAGCGAAGCACCCAAGTAAAGCGGATGCAGAACATTGCCAATCAGTCCCATGTCGTGATGCGGTGGCAACCAACCAACCACGG
>JBCCJB010000384.1:0-4205 GCA_039028015.1 Planctomycetota bacterium | reverse complement strand
TGCACTCGTCGCACCGATGCACACTCGATTCGTCCACCAGTAACGATAGATGGCGTGTGAATTCGATCTCAATTCAGACCCATCGCAACGATAATGATCGCATGAAATGTCCGTGCAAGCCGCTCTGCGTAATCGATCGCTGGACAGATCAGGGCAGGGCAGGGCGGTTAAGATATTTTGCGTTGCGACACTCGCGAATCCATTCGGTCAGAATTGTCACCGGCAGCGATTGATTGCCAAGCGGTATGGCAATCTCGGAATGACAACTGATGATGTTTCGACAACATCATTATTCCGATGATCTCAAATCTTCAAAAGTTCAATGTTGTCCAAATCATCGTCATCAACGCGAAGAGACAGTGACGCTTCATCAACATTCGGGCCTCCCAGTGATGTCAAACGTGATGATGTCCTGTTGATAGTTCGTTTTCTTCAAATCACATTGATTCTTGCACTTGCAAGCTTCGCCGACTACGCGATTGCCGCCGATCCCACCATTCTGTGGTCGACCAACGGTGGTGTTTACGACGGTGTCAACGATCTTTCGATCACGCGTGACGCAAGCGCCCGCGAGACGATCTTCCGCACAAGAGGCAACGACCCCTACGTGCTTTTTGATCTCGTTGGATCGCACGTCAAACAAATCAGCCGAGATGATGTCTTGGAGTTTCAGTACTTTTGTCCCGACGGTGTCGATGGACTTCAGGTCCGTTTTGGGCCGCCATTCTCTCAAGTCGCAATTGATCTGCCGGGTTTGCCTGCTGCAGAAGCGTGGACGCGCGAATCATTTCGTTTGGCGGATCTTCCCGACGAAATGAGTCGGCGCCTCAGAAATGAAATGACGAATCGCATTCGCATCGATTTTGGGCGACGCAACGATATCACACTTCGAATTCGCTCGATTACGATCCGCCACGCGAATGCAGTCGAACTCGCGGAACAGCAGCAAGAGAAACAGTGGCGACAGCGTCTCCAAAAATCAGCAGACACGATCACACAATATTACCAGCAGAGTTTCACTTGCCGAATCGATTCGGTCGTGGCCCAAACCAAGTCGGTCAAGGTCACCGGGATAATCCCAAATGCAACATCGCATGATTCAAAAACCACCTTTCTCCTGCGGCGATTTGGTCCCACCGTTGGTGCATCAGGACATCAAGAGGAAACCGCCGTACCCATCACGCCGGATCGTGACGGTCGATTTGACCTTAACATTCCGCGGACCATCGACGACCACGTGTCAGGTATTCGCTTTCAAATATTTGCATCCGATGGGACGCAAGTGTTTCCTGTTTCGCACGCACACTATGTTGGTGACTTTGGCTACGAAAATCGGGAAACGTTTTCTGCCTTACCAAAGCTACATGCAGCGAAAGGTTTGACCTGCGTTTCAAATCGCTGGACCGCTGATGACTTGAAACCGCTCGGTCTCAAGCACGGCACGGTCAATGTTCTGTTGGCCGAATTGCTTTGCTCGCAACCTGGCCCGGGATTGCAACCGACTCTGATTCACGGAACTCAGTGGTATGTTGATGAACGACGTTTGATCGGTCTCGACAAGCGAGTCATGACAGCCGTTGATGCGGGTATGCGAGTCGCGTGCACGCTGCTGGTTCAAAATCAACAGCAGACCCAAGGTGCCACTCAATTGTCCGCATTGCTTCGGCATCCATCGGCTGACCCCACGGGTGTTTACGCGATGCCAAACCTAATCGATGAGGATTCAGCACAGCGATACGTGGCAACACTATCGCTACTGGCGGATCGCTATGGTGACCCCAAGAATCCGCGTCGACGTGTTGATCACTGGATCGTTCACAATGAAGTCGACTATGGATGGCAATGGACGAACATGGGCCGGCAACCACTGCCAACCTATATGCAGCACTACTACGCAAGCATGCGAATCGTTGATGCAGCAGTGCGATCACGCAACCCTCATGCACGAGTGTTCATTTCGTTAACGCATCGATGGAATGTGCCTGACGATCGTCCATGGAAGACCTATTCACCTCGCGACATGTTGCACTGGTTGGTTCGGGCCTGCCAAGTCGAAGGCGATTTTCCTTGGGGCATTGCCTATCACCCATATCCACAGTCTCTCTGGAAATCAGACACCTGGAACGATACCAGCGTTAACGACTCCTTCGACACGCCACTGATCACAATCAAGAACTTGCAGGTTCTGGACCGATTCGTTCATAGCCAAGAGATGCTTACCCGGGACGGCAAGCTGCGACCAGTGATCCTCAGTGAACAGGGCTTCCATGCTCCCGCAGGCGATACGGACGCACTCAAACGTCAACAGCAAGCGTTGCTGTACACCTTTGACAAGATTCGCCAACTACCGAGCATCTTAGCGTTTGACTATCACCGTCCGTCCGACCACCCAAACGAAGGCGGACTCATGCTGGGGCTCCGCGGACTACCCAATGAACAGCATCGGCTGGGTCGACCTAAACCCGCGTGGCAGCTTTACCACGCAATCGATACACCAGCCGAAGACGAGTGGCGAGACTCGATCGCTGTGCCATCGCTAGAGTAAACGAACCAGTTTCACCGTGGGAATCGCCAATCTGCTGATCAGATTCTGCGCGTTGTGACTTCTTACGTATTGATCGACGAATGTTATGGACAGTGATGGAATCTCAAGTTTGCTGCGGACCGGTTCGGTTCGGGTCACCATGAACGACGGTAGCCAGTTCGAATTACCCCCGCTCGGGGAGAAGTGCTTAGTCGGTCCGATTTCGGTTCATTTCCTATTCAAGGATGAAGCCTCGGGAAAGCTTCGCATCAACATCTTATCGCTGCTATCGATGGTGCGCGCCGAACAAATCGAACCCATCGCCTGACCGACCCTTTTGTCTAGTCAAGCACATCATCGGGCAGCGATTCATCACCCGCTGGCGTGATCAAAGCTTGCACCGTTAATCGCGGCGTCGTTTCATCCAAAAAGTGACCTCGCCCATCGGCCGTCGCAACGCATACCCCACCGTCAATAAGACCGCCAAGATCCTGTCCCGGTCGGACACCGATGGTGCCGCCCACAGCAGTCACATCCAAATCGATGGGTTCGGTCCACATTGATCCGGTTCCCAGCCCAATGGCTTCAGCAACGAGAATGGTCTGAGCCTTCTTGTCCCGGATCTGTTCCGGCCCAAGGGAACCTTGCGAAGGAAACAGCGTTCCGGGACCGGTGATTAAGTGATAGTGAGATTCGAAACCCCAACCGGTGAGTCCCGGATGCCTATAAGCGGCGGGAAAGTCTTGGTAGACCAAACCCTGATTGACACCCTCATCCCAGGCGACGTTAAGATCAAACTGGTCATAAAGATCTTCTTCGCCCAGATAAGGCAGAATCAAAACACGCCACGAGTGAAGGGCCTTCCCTGAATCATCGCGAAGAATCGGTGGCGGATAACGACCATGGTCGGACGCATAGGCGTTGAGCGCGGCCGCAATCGTTTCGAGATTTCGCATCGATGACAGTTGCATTCGGCCGGTCTGCATGCGGGCTGCGGTTCGCCCACCAACGCGAATGACGGCGTAAATGCCAGCACCCGCCATGACCAATAACAAGCCCACGATAACCAGCCACGGCCACCCGAGCTGAAGCATTGATTTGGAGGAACGTTGCGATCGATTCGCCAACGGCCTGGCAAATTGGGGCAGGGTGATCGGGCGCGCACAAACAACACATTCACCCGACTGACCACTGTATGCGTCGTCGACCTCAGTTCGAGCTTGACAATGGGGACAAGTGAACAGATACGGCATCGTGAAAGGCAATCGAGTGCGTTACAAAGCATCGAGTTAAGAGCCTATCCGAAAACGCATGAGCCGAACGCGTTAGCGTCGGGCTGCATTCGAAACACGAAGCGAAATTGAGGCCCGCGGCTAGCGCCAACGGCTCAGCGTTCGCTTTCGTGGGTTTCGGATAGGCTCTAAACGCGTTTGACACCTACGCAGTTTAGCCGATCAGTGATCGCAACCTGACCACTGACACCGCAACCTCGACCTTAATTGATTCGATGCGAATTGTTCTTCAGCGATGTCTCGACGCCTCGGTCGCCGTCGATGATCAGATCGTGGGCGAAATCAAACACGGTCTCGTGGCTCTGATCGGGGTAGGGCAGGGTGATAACGAAAATGTCGCCGATACGATGGCAGCCAAAGTGCATCAACTTCGCATATTCAACGATAAC
>JBCCJB010000383.1:0-4205 GCA_039028015.1 Planctomycetota bacterium | reverse complement strand
CGTTCGTCAAAGATGACGTCGGGAAGTTCCGCATCGACAACAAAAAGCTGGCGGCCGACCAGGACCTGCTCGATCGCTTCAAACCAAAGCCGCAATCGATACGTTTCGGGCTCGGCGGTAAATGCTTCACCAACGGCTGCGAATTCAGCCGATTCCTGTCCGGCAAACGAGACCCGCTTGGCGGCTGCCTGACGCGCTTCGGCGATGCGTCCGTTGCTTCCCTGTTCCGCTTCCAAGACTTGCTTGGCGGCGATTCCCTTCGCATCGGTGATCTCGCGCTTGCTGTTCAGCTCCGCATTGATCACGTCCAGATAACTGTCGGCAACTTCAACCGGCGGATGAAGATTGATCAGGGCAACGTCCACCACTTCCAATCCCAGTTTCTCCGCGGCGGCATACTCGCGGAGTGCGTCTTGAACCGACTTGGCAAACGAGTCTCTTCCGCGAGAGAGCAGATCGGTGAGTGTGGCGCTTCGCGTCTGTTCCATGAAGACTCGGTAAGCCAACGACTCCAACGCCACTTTGGGATTGGATGTTGAGAGGGCGTGATTGAGTAATCCTTTAACGTCATCGGTGATCTTGAAATAAACAATCGCGTTGACAGCAACCAACTCCGTTTCGGAGCCCAACACGAGTGCGAATTCTTGCTCGTGCGGCTGCGTCCAAAGCAGCGTTCGTTCCTGGTCCTCAATGGGTGACGTTTCCGCATCGTTCGTTTCGAACCCAATCTGCATGGTTTGCACAATGCCGGTTGGATAACGCCGAATGTCACCGAAGGGCCACGGTAGCTTTGTTTGCAAGCCCGGCGTCAATCGCACAGGTTGAACGACACCGAACCGTTCCTCCAAGCCTGACTGATGGGGCTCAATGACAACAAAGCAGGTCGATAGCCAAACCACCAACAAGCAAGCTACGGCAATCGGCATCACCGAACGGCGAAAAAATCGAATCGTCCACGATGATCGAAGACTCAAGCCAAAACGTGTTTCGGCAATATCGAAGACCGCTGCGATCGGGTTGATTGACGATAGAAAAACGTCACGCAAGATCGAGTCGATGGGGGCGATGAAGTTTTGGTCGAGAGTCGTCGGTCGGAACCACCCCGCAAAGACGCGGATCAGGTGTTCACAGGCAACGGCGATCGTCCAGAGGCTCAGCAGCGACGCAAACCAGCCTTCGATCGGTGGATGGACCGTCGCGGCCATCAGTGTGCCACCGGTTAATAGGGCGGCCAAACGCGATTCAGAAAACACCACGCGAAGCGAGGTGGCTTCAGGGAGCGAGGGAACATCCTGTGACGGCGATTCTGATAAACGTGTTTTGAAAGCACGAGCGAAAACGGTCCAGAGGCTCGCTGCCAAGACCGCCAAAATCGCACCTCCAATGACTTGCTGTTGTGACCTTGGAAAGACAACTTCAACAAGCTGCCCGACCATCGAGAGCCATCCAAAGAACAGCACGGCGACCAATGCGGCCGAGACAAACAGGTAATGCATCGTCGCCGCTTCTCGCTTCAATGCGACTCTTTCGGTGCTCTCGGCAACGTCGGACAATCGCCGACGAATCTTCGCGGCATCCATTGAGGCCCAAACGGCGACGCCGCTCAGACAGAGTTGCAACGAGACGGCTCGAAAGAGACTTGATTCCGACTTCACGGCGTACGCAAACGCCAATGCTGCCGCGACCACAACGCAGACGAGTGCGTTGCGAAGCATCGGCCCATCGTCTGTGTCCTTCGATAGCGAATCGCGCTGTTCAGAGACGTCATCACTCGCGGACATGGGCGTGTCGCGTGGTTTTTCGTTCACAGAACACTCCCGGCAAATGTCCGTTTTGTTTCGGTCAGCAGTCGCACGAGTTCAGGAATCTGATTTTGTGCCGAGGTGACATCTCCTCGCTGCATCAGTTCGCGTAGCCTGCGAAGTTCCAATCGTAGGTTCCGGGTGATCTCTTGTTGCGAACGACTGGGAAAGTCGCCACGGATCGCGGCACCAAGCGGTAGTTTGGCAGCCACCGCATCACACTCGTCAATTCGATCAATCGCATCAATGACTTTGCCACTGCGAATCGCAATGTTGGCATCGACCTGAACACTATCGAGTTGCTCCACCAACTCTTGAGGCCCCGGAAAGATGACGTAGATAAAAATCCCAAAGAGAACCGCAAAGCCGCAGACCGCAACCAGCCCCAATTGCGACGCGGGAATCGCCCTGGACATTCGTTTGGCGTTTTGGATGGCGGCCGCTTCTGGGTCGTCGTTGCGATAGTCGATCTTCATGATCCGAACGAAACATCCGGCGATCAAAAGCGTGGCAACTGCGACCGCACTCAAAACGACCAACGGGTCAACAAACGCCAGAGACTCGCCCAAGGTGCTTGAGAGTCTTTGCAAGGTTGCGGCGCCCGGACGGCTGATGCCATCGAGCGCACTCGTCTCGGCAACCTCACCGCTAGGTCTTGGAACAATCGATTGACCACAAAAGCAAATCGTCCAGACGATCATCACCATCGCCAGGGCAAACGCGATTGCCCTCCGCAAGCCATACCACCGGATCAGTCCCAGCAGGCCGGCCGCACTGATTCCGGTTCCAAACAAATAGATGGCCAGCCCAGTCAGGACGGATAGGTCCGCGTTGCCAATACCCGCAAACTGGATCATGCCTCGCATGGGACTGACATATTGTGGACCGGTCAGCAAAGACGCCAGCGCGGGTCCGAAGACATTGGCAGGTTCACAAATGCGATAGAAGGCACCGCTGCGGATTAAGGATGTGACGGTTGCGGATACAAGAATGACAAGAATCAAATCAACGACCGATTGGCCGGTGATCAGGCGGCTGGCAGCAACGAATAAGTTCCGCAGTCTTGTTGGCCCGGTCAGTCCCACAGGCCGGGCGGCGGCGTGATCAGCATGATCGATCAAGAAACGTGAGCCAACATCACCGATCGCGATTGCCAAGATGACTGTCATGGCAATGAGCATCAGGCACTGTGCCACCGACAAGACACTCAATCCATAAAGGATCGAAAATGGATTCAGCAGCGGTGCCACGAGTCCAATGGTGATCATCTTGTCCATCGGCAGTCCCATACGTTGAAGCTCTCGGAGCACGGGAAGGACTCCGATCGAACAGACCGGTAAAACCGTTGCAACGAGAGCGGCCCGCCGAATGCCAGTGACTCCAGAACCTGGAAAGAAAGTCTCCAGTTTCTTGGGCTCGACCTGAGTCCGCAAATAGGCTGCGACCAGGACACCACCAAGAAGCGTTGGCGATGCCTCAATTATCGTTCGCAATAGCGTGACGAGAAACGTCACCGCGAGCGTTTCGACGGTCGGCAACTCGAGAATCATCAGGTCGCTGGCAGATCACGAAAAAAGGGAGCAAAACTTGATGGTAGTCCAGCGCTTCGACTTTGCCTCTTCCCCGTCGATTCCGGTCGCGATTGCGAGCGCTGCCTGACGTTGAAATAGGAGAAATCAATAGAAAACAACGCCTGAGACGCTCTGCCGCGAAAGTCGCAACCACTCGCTGCTCGGTTGATGGGTCTCGGTCGGCCCCGCGAAGCGGGACTCGCTGGGAAAGATCTCGACAGAGCGACGGAAACAACGCCAGTGATTCATCGCCCGTTTCTGAATCAGCCGCCGGTCACGCGAGACCACATTTGAGCTTTTTCGGCGTTTATGATGAGTGCTTTGCTGAAGCCACGCGACACCACCCTGTTGAGGTCCGCGATGAGCTTGGTTGTCGCTGGGCTTCATAGAACCGCCCGCTGACTGCCGTGAGTTTTGTGAAGCGATGAATTCCTTGAACGAGCAAACGTGTGATGTCGATTGACTCAGAATCGGTAACGACCGTGGTAAGCGACGACAAAGACTTTGACGAAACCCACGAATTTGTTGATCGGATTCGGCAGCGAATCTCGCAAGTCGTCGTCGGTCAAGACGTCGTGGTCGAACGATTGCTGATCGCTTTGTTCACCGGCGGTCATGTCTTGTTGCAAGGGGTACCCGGACTGGCCAAAACGCTCTTGGTGTCGGCGCTTGCCAAGAGCGTTGACTTGGCGTTCAGTCGCATCCAATTCACGGTCGATCTGTTGCCCAGCGATATCGTGGGCAGTGAGATCCTAGATCAGAGGGCCAACGAGTTTCGCGTTCATCAGGGACCGATCTTTACCAACCTGCTGTTGGCCGATGAAATCAATCG
>JBCCJB010000382.1:0-4240 GCA_039028015.1 Planctomycetota bacterium | reverse complement strand
TGTTGGGCAGCGGATCGTCGAAACAGGTGGATATGATTCATCGCTAGCTTCCCCGATCGGCTGGACGGTCCACTTGGCCATTGCGCTGCAATACGCTGTCGCTTTCGCGGCCGTGCTCGCATTACCGATTTGGCCACGACGGAATCTCGCGCGTGGTGTCGCTCAAATTGTTGCTGCCGTTGCCATCGGTTTTGTGGCAACCTGGGTGGCCAATCCAGCAATCTCAGTCACCGTCTCAGTCTTGGGCGGTGCCGGCTGGCCTGAATCGCTTTATCCAGTCAACACCAAGTTCGGAGTCCCGCTGTGGAACCACATCGGATTCTTCATCGCAACCTTAGCAATCACCGACTGGCTCCCAACTCGACTTGAAAAGGGGTCAGGTCTCTTTTCTGTCGCATCAGGTGAGAGATCGGTTCCGCTAACCCCCGCCGTCACTGGCTGAATCAGCATGACGCGCGATCGATGCCAGCATGTGCGTGTGTCTAGCTCGCAATGGGCGATTAAAAGAGACCTGACCCCTTATTGATGGCTCGGTCAATCCAGCCGCCACCTAAGACGCGGTCGCCGTCGTAGACAACTGCTGCTTGTCCGGGGGCGACGGCGGCAGGTTCACATTCGAAGTCGACGCGAAAGGATGTCGTGTTGCTTGGATCGATCTCGATGCGAGCCGCATGCGGTGAGCCGTTGTAGCGAATCTGAACGCCGGTGTTCTCGGGCAATTCACTGGGATCAATCAGCCAATTTGCTTGATGTGCGATCAACCCCGAACAACGCAGAGCGTCCTGCTCACCGATCACCACACGCCGAGTCTCAGGTTCAATGCGGACGACGAAATGGGGCGTGCCCATCGCCACGCCGAGCTTCTTACGCTGTCCGATCGTAAAAGCCTCGTATCCGTTGTGAGCACCAACCACGCGGCCTTCGGTTGTGACGATCTCGCCCGCCGTCGCCCCGACCATTTCCGGACGCCGCGATTTGACGAAATCGCTGTGATGACCCTGGGTCACAAAGCAAATTTCTTGGCTGTCCTTTTTGTGCGACACACCTAGCTGCCATTTCGAAGCCAACTCGCGAATCTGAGGTTTGTCAAAGTCACCAACCGGCAACATCATTCGTGATAACCTTGATCGAGCGATGCCAAACAAGGCGTAGGACTGATCTTTTCGGCCATCCAATCCTCGAACGAGTTGTCGCGATCCATCACCGGCATCAATCATTCGAGCGTAATGGCCCGTCGCCACGTAATCCGCATCGATGCCGTCGGCATAATCGAAAAGGCGTCCAAATTTGATCCAGTGATTGCATTTGACGCATGGATTGGGCGTCCGACCGTGCAGGTAGTCATCGACGAAGTAATCCACAATCCGCCGGAAATCTTCCTGCAAATCCAAAGCGTAAAATGGAATGCCCAAATCGAGCGCGACCCGCCGAGCATCGGCCGCATCGGTTGCACTGCAACAGCCCTGCTTATGATCGGCTCGTTTGCCGGACGCGGCATCGCCCGCCAACACGGGCAAGCCACTCCTGAGCCGTGATTGGCTGCGTTCCGTTACCGACTCGCTCGTGCTTTCCTTTGGCGATGTGACCTGACATGCCGCCGCGGAAGCCTCACCGTGACGCATGAACACGCCAATCACCTCGTGGCCGGCCGAAACGAGTAGGTGTGCGGCGACCGAAGAATCGACGCCGCCACTCATCGCGAGAACAACGCGGGACATGTATAAATGGGACTCCAACACAGCGATTATTCAAGCGATCATCACGATCGCGGCAGCTCATCATATCAACGGAGACGAACCTGTCGTGGAAGCCGAACTGACTCAGCGAAGTGAATCCATTCAGGCTCGTCTGGTCCAACTACAGGACTCTCTTTGACCAATCCGGCAAGAACGCAGCGATCCAACAGATCGAAGCCCAGATGGCGGCCCCGGACTTTTGGGATGATACCGAAAAGGCACAGCAAGTCGTCCAACAGTTGAAGGGTATCAAAGGCATCGTCGGTCCGCTCAATGAGCTGTCCGATGCGGTCGACGATTTGACGGCGCTCTTCGAGATGGCCGAAGAAGACGACTCAATCGAATCGGAGGTTCGCGGCGAACTCGATCGTTTGGAAACGATTCTCGAGGATCTCGAGCTGAAAGCATTGCTGTCGGGTCCCAACGACGGCGCTGGCGCGATCTTGACCATCAACGCTCGCGACGGCGGAACCGACGCCAACGATTGGGCTGACATGATGCTGCGAATGTACTCCGCATGGGCGGTCGGCCAGGAATACAAGATCGAGCTGCTCGACCGGCAAGAGAACGAAGAGGCCGGGATCAATAATGCGTCGATCGCGATTCGCGGACCGATGGCGTATGGCTATCTCAAAGGCGAGGAAGGCATGCACCGGCTGGTCCGAATCAGTCCGTTCAATAGCGAAGGCAAACGCCAAACGAGCTTTGCGGCCGTGAGCGTAAGTCCCGAAATCGATGATTCGATCGAGATCAACATCGAAAAGAAAGACGTTCGCGAAGATACCTACCGTGCCTCGGGGGCTGGCGGGCAGCACGTCAACAAAACCGACAGCGCGATTCGGCTGACGCACGTGCCGACCAACACCGTCGTGCAGTGCCAAAACCAGCGCAGCCAGCATCAAAACCGCGACACCGCGTGGAAAATGCTGCGAGCAAAGATGGCCCGGCTTGAAGAAGAAAAACGAGAGGCAGAAGAGGCCAAAAAGTATGAAACTCAGGCTCGAACCGGGTTTGGCAGTCAAATTCGAAACTACTTTTTGCACCCCGACCAACGCGTCAAAGATGCTCGCACAGGGCATTACGTCGGCAATTTCAACAGCGTCCTCGATGGCAGCGAGCTCCAGGGGTTCTTCGATGCGTTCTTACGTTTGAAAGCGGGCAAAACCGAGGCGGTGGTCGAGACCGAGTAGCCGACTTTAACGATTACGCAATTTTTGCTCATGAGGCCGACCTTGACGGTCCGATGATCGAATTGACCCTCGACGGATCACCGCTCGGTCGAGGATGACTTTCATCTCGATCACGGATTGATCACGCCATGGCAAAAACTCCATTCCGTATCGCCCTCGCTGGCGGCGTGCTGAGGACCTTCGGAAGCTGGTGTTTCACGTGTGCTTTGGCGGCAATGATTGCCTCCAATGCGTTTGGTCAGCAGTCAGCCGGGCAAAACGATCAACCGCGGCTGATCAAATCACGACGAACGAAACCCATCATGGCTTGGTCCGCGAAACGGATCGAAGCGGACGCGTCCGCCGTGCCCGCCGCGTCGCCAAACGATCCGCGAGTGCAATCACGCGGACGCTCACTAATTAAATCGCTAAGCAACCAACCGACGCCCAATCGGCGCGAAATGCGAGCCGTCGCGTCGCGTCAAACGCAAACCGCCACGATCCGGCAAGTTGGTTACCTCGATGAAACGCCACCCAATTGTGGGCCGATTTGCGATTGCGACGCATGCTGCGGACCCGCGGTCATCCACGATCCCGCGTGCGGACTCGAGCCCGGTTGCGGCTGCGAACCCGGATGTGGCTTAGAAGCGGGCTATATCGCCGGCGGCCACGCGTACATCGGAGAGCCTGTTTGTGGCATCGACGGGCCCTGCGGCACCCCCGGCTGCGATTCGTGCGGCGGTGGGATGTTTATGGAGCCCGGTTGTGGCTGTGAAGGCGATTGCGATGGCAGCTGCGACAGCATTTACTGCCGCGTGGACAGCTTTCCCTTATTCTTGCCGATCCTGCACATTGATTGGAATCGGTTCGCATTTTTCGCGGGTACGCAGGGATTCAAAGGCCCCATCAACTACCCACAAATCAACGCCAACGGTGATCGCGAAGGCAGCGGCAGCTTTGGGTATTTTCAAGGCTTCAATGAAGGCCGGAATCTACGTCCGTGGATCGGCGCCGACCTGTCCGCGCAATTTGGACTGCGAGCGACACAAGCAAATTTGCAGGGCGAATCGTTTGCCGACGGTCAGCGGACGCAGATCTTTCTGACCACCGGTCTGTTTCGTCGTGTCGACTACGGACTGCAGTACGGACTGGTCGTCGATTACGTCAATGAGGACTGGTATCACAACATCGACGTCGTGCAGTTGCGTGGCGAATTGAGCTGGAAAGCGTCGGCATGCCATGCGTTCGGATTTCAGTTCATGGCGGGTGTCGATGATGCTCGCAGCATTGGAACGGTCACCGATGACGCCGGTGCGACATTCGACGTTGACGATG
>JBCCJB010000381.1:0-4241 GCA_039028015.1 Planctomycetota bacterium | reverse complement strand
CGGTTTTGATTTCGTTCCAATTGCCGTCGTCCAAATCACCAGCGATCACGACCAAATCCACCGATCGCTCAATGGCCAAATCAATCAAATTCGAGAACGCGTGTCGAATCGCTCCCCGCAATTGTTCCTGGGGAGCGTTCTCGTACGCATTCAACCCCAGCATGGGACTGTCCAAATGAATGTCCGCCGCATGGATAAAACGTCGGCTGGCTGACGGGGTGGAAATCAACGGAGGACGTTTCCTTGGAATCAAACGGATCGGGCGATATCATGCGACGATGATAACGCATTTCATCCAAATTGGATTCGCTACCGATGCTTGTGGACGCTAAGCGGGCGTGGGCATGAGCCACAACGCGTCACAAGAGCTTCCACGTCACGTCGCCATCATCATGGATGGGAATGGCCGATGGGCACAGACACGTGGGTTGCCACGTGCGGAGGGTCATCGCCGCGGTGCATCGACGGTCCGGCAAATCACGGAAATGGCAGCCGAGCTCAAACTAACCGCCCTCACGTTGTACTGCTTGTCGAGCGAGAACTGGAAGCGACCGCAAACCGAGCTCGACTTCCTCATGGAACTCTTGCGTCAGTACTTGATCGATGAACGGGGCACGATCCGCGATCAGAATATCCAACTGCAATTGATCGGTCGCACTGATCGTTTGAGCGAGCATGTTTTGCAAGAGCTCAGTGAAACGCAATCACAGTGCGCTGCCAACACGGGCACCAAATTAGTCCTGGCGATTGATTATGGCGGCCGTGATGAATTGCGGCGGGTCATGAACGAACTGGCGGGGCGTGCCGCCAGCGGTGATCTTGCTCCCGATCAAATCAATGAGGCAATGATCACGCAGTGTTTGGACACGGCGGACTTACCCGAAGTCGATTTGATGATCCGAACAGGAGGTGACCAACGCATCAGCAACTTTTTGTTGTGGCAGGTCAGCTACGCGGAGCTTTGGTTCACCGAGAAGTGCTGGCCAGATTTTGAACGCGACGATTTTCGAACGGCACTAGACGATTTTGCACTGCGTCAACGTCGCTACGGTGGCTTGCAGGCCAGTCGTTGAAGATCTTCACTGGCGAGGCCACTCAAAGCGGAAAGTCGGATGTCGAACTCGGATGTAGAGAGTCAGCTCTTCTCAGCGATCGAAAATCAGGACTACGAAGCGGCCCGAAGTCTGATTAACGACAAGCCGGAACTCATCGATGTTTGTGATGACCGGAACTTTGGTGCCACGCCCCTGGTATCAGCAGCATTCCGAGGCGATCTACCTATGGCTCGCTTGCTGATTGAGTTGGGCGCGGACGCCAACAGGTGTAGCGACTGGGAATTTGGTCCTTGGTCGCCGCTGCACGCCGCGGTGTATCACGGACATAACCAACTCGCGAATTGGCTGCTCGACCAAGGTGCGTGTTTGGATTTGCACGTCGCAGCGGCTCTGTCACGATTTGATTTGATCGAACAATTGATCGCCGATGACCAGCGGGCAGTGCACAGTTTGGGCGGCGATGGCTGCACACCATTGCATTTTGCCGGTTGCCCTCGCGCGGCTGCCATGTTGCTGGCCAAAGACGCCGATATCGAAGCGAGATGCATTGATCACCACAGCACACCGCTGCACTATGCGGCCGTTCGACATCCCGACGTCGCCAAATTTCTGTTGCGGCGTGGCGCGGTCGCAGATCTCTTTTCAGCATCGCTCGCTGGTGATATCGAAACCATTGGGCATTTAATCCAACATCACGCGGGCATCCTGAACCAACGATTGAACCAAGAAGCGTTTCCACCAAGTCCAAGTCATGACGCGCATAACATTATGACATTCACCGTGGGCGAAGATGGCACACCTCTTCATGCGGCTGCCGTTGGTAATCAACCTGCTGTGATTGAATGTTTGATTAAAGCGGGACTCGACGTGGATGTCCGTGGTGGCTACGACGATGCGACGCCGCTTCACCTTGCCGCGTGGCATGACAAACTGGACGCAGCTCAGAGTTTGATCAGCAACGGTGCGAACATTGACGTGCTCTCAGGCGATCTGCACCATAACTCGCCGGCGGGATGGGCGATCGTCGCTGGTTCAGCCAACGTCTTTGAGTACTTGATTGATCAAGGTGCCGCCTTACTCGATCACTTTGAACGCGATGCCCAAGCGGCTGTCGAAGGTCAATTCGCGAAGTTCAAGCGTGTGCCGTCGTTGAATTACGAGCGGATCAGGCAACGGATTTGATCGCAAGGTCGAGCAGCGAAGGTACACAAAATCATTTCCAGTGGCGTGTTTCACGCACGTTGCCAGATATGAAGGATTTCCGAGTCTGTCGAAGGACCAAGACGGTCACGGGCTTGGAAATCCGCCTTACAAAATCGTGGTCAGCGAGCATCGATGCAACTCGACGCCGAAGGAGTGCTCAAAGTCGCAACGTGACACAGTGGCGGCCTCTTTCGGCTTGACGTCATGATCGATCCCTTGGTAGCTCCGCCAACAAGTGTTGAGTTATCTGATGGAGTTCACCGATCATGCCATACGGCGTTTACCTTTCGGCTGCCGGGGCCCAGGCTCAAAGCCACCGGCTCGAACAGGTCAGTCACAACCTCGCCAATGTGGAAACGCCGGGCTACAAACCAAAGGCCACGATTCTGCAAGCACGATTCGCAGAGCTCATCGAGCAAGGTGAAGTCTCGCCGGGTCTGGGTGGCATCGATGCGTTGGGCGGCGGCGTTACGATCCAACCCGAACAGAGCGAATTTCGTGTTGGAGCCATTCGCACAACGGGCCGCGAAACGGACTTTGCGATCCATGATGCGGACAGCTTTTTTGTGCTGCAGCGAGGCGACCAGCAGCTGCTGACCCGCGCGGGCGATTTTCTGTTCGATTCCACCGGTCAATTGGTGAACTCCGGTGGCGACCTGGTGCTCGGCTCGGACGGCCAACCAGTTCGAATCGATCCTAAGCAACCTTTTCGCGTCGGTCCTGAAGGGCGAATTGACCAAGCCGGATTGCGTCAGGAACTCATGCTTGCTGTGCCCAAGAGCAAAGGCGATCTATCACACGTGGGTGGCAATTTGTTTCGATCGCTAGCCGAATTCGATCTTGCCGAGCCGGGACAACGCCATGTCGTATCGGGCTCATTGGAGCAGTCCGCCGTGAGCCCGACGCTGACGATGATGGAGATGATTGAAACGTCGCGCGCTTACGAAGCCAACGTTCAGATGATCAAAAATCAAGACACCGTAACCGGGTCACTAATCGGCCGCATGTTGTCGGGCTAGCCTCAGTCGACTTAATCAAACGCACCCAAAGCGTCGCTAAGCCACCGGCTGCGACGTGAATGTCTCTCAATGACCAAGCTTTATCCAACGAAGGCGATTCGATGAGTGTTCAAACGTTGTACACCGCTGCCACTGGCATGGACGCGATGCAAACGAAGCTCGATGTGATCGCCAACAATTTGGCCAACATCAACACAACGGGCTTCAAAAAAGACCGCGCGAACTTTGAAGATTTGCTGTATCGCACGGAAGTCTATCCTGGTGTGCAGGACGCCACGCAAACACCAACGGCGGTGGGGACCCAAGTCGGTCTTGGTGTTCGTGTGACGAGCACGCAAACCGATCATCGCCAGGGAACCTTGCAGCAAACTGGACGTGACCTGGACGTGGCGATTGAAGGGCAAGGTTTCTTTCGTGTCCTTGATCCATCCAGCCAAGACACGATGTACACCCGAGCGGGTAATCTCGACATCAACGCCAACGGACAGCTCGTCATTGGATCGGCGCAAACGGGCCGGCTGCTTGATCCGCCGATCACGATTCCCCCGGACGCGACCGCGGTCGTGATCAACGGAAGCGGTGAGATACTAGTGCGTCAGCCCGGGCAGATTGAGCTGGCACAGCAGGGCCAATTGCAGTTGGCTCAATTCATCAATCCCGATGGATTGCTCAAGGTTGGCGAGAACATGTACACCGCCACCGATGCCAGTGGCACGGAGCAATTGAATAACCCAGGTATCGATGGTCTGGGCGTTTTGCGCCAAGGAAATCTCGAAGCTTCTAATGTCGAACCCGTCCAAGAACTGATCGATTTGATCACCACCCAACGCGCCTTTGAACTCAATAGTCAGGCGGTGCAAGCGGGTGATCAAGTGATGCAGAACATTTCCAACTTGCGGCGATTCTGATGGCTCGATTTGGCATCCCCTTGGTGGCCATCTTGGTTGCGTGCGTTGCAATGGTG
>JBCCJB010000380.1:0-4252 GCA_039028015.1 Planctomycetota bacterium | reverse complement strand
CCCAAACTTGTTTGGGGCAGGGTCGACGGGCGAAGCCTCGTCGGGGAGGGGTATTCGTTGCGCGTCAGGACCTCTGTGCGTCACGCAGGGGCCCTCCCCGAAATCTCGCTTAATGCTCGATTTCGACCCTCCCAGCTGCGCTGGGAGGGTACTGTAAACGCTTACCTCCGAGAGACTTAAAAACCCCACGAACGCGCTGCGGGGTGGGTTCAGTCGAAAACCGGACGACCTCAGCCTGCGTGGGAGGGTCGAAGACGAGCTACCTGCGATACTCATCGAGATGATGCCTCGATCGGTGTTGCGGCAAACGGTCGTTCGAATTCGGACTGAAGCCAATCCACTTCTCTTTCGACCTCAATGAGTAAGTGTTCATCAAAAGATGACTCGACCGTGGTCGCCGAAGCGGGCGATGATGTCGCTGGAACAGGGGTCGTGGTCAAACGCGATTCCAATGCGTCATCTTGCGGCAAAGTCGATCGCGTTACGATGAAGAGCACCGGGAGTGTTGCGATCAGAGCACCGATGACGGCCGCCCCGAGTACAAGCCATTGCACAGTGTGACGTGAACGCCGACCGACAGTCGGTAGCGGATTTGACTCAGGCTGCTGCAGATGAGCCAAACACGTTTCAAGCATCTCAACGACTTCCGCCGCGTCCGCAAAGCGTCGATCCGGGGCCTTCTCCAACAAACGATCGACGATTTCGACGAACCACTTCGGCAGATCGTGGCGAACATCAGAGAGACGTTGGTGCGGCACGTCGGTGATCTTGCGGATGATCGCCAGCGTGGAGTCCGCTTCAAATGGTGGTTGGCCTGTCGCCATCGCAACGATCACACAGCCCAGAGCAAACAAGTCCGATCGACCATCAATGGGTCCATCACCAACTTGTTCCGGTGACATGTATTGAGGTGTTCCGACAAGCGTGCCCGTTGCCGTGCAATCGGCATCATTGATCATTCGCGCCAAACCAAAATCGGTCAGCAACACCCGATCGGTTCCCAACGGCATCAAGATATTGGCTGGCTTGACATCCCGATGCACCAAACCTTGATCGTGAGCGGCCGACAAACCACGCGCGACCTGGATCGCGATTCGTAGCATGTCACCCAGGTTGAGCGGAGCATGCTGATTGATGTGCTGTTGCAGCGACGGGCCAGAGATGCACGGCATCACCAAGTACAGCAGACCCTTCCACTGGCTGACGCCGTGAATGGCGATCACGTTGTCGTGCGAGACTGCCGCAGCCGCTTTCGCTTCCTGTGCGAATCGTTTGCGTGATATAGACCGGCTTGCGAATTGCTCGTGGAGAACTTTGATCGCCACGTAGCGATCCAGCGAACGATCACGTGCTTTCAAAACGATCCCCATGCCACCCACACCAATGACACGCTGCACGTCATACCCATCAAAGCGACCCATTGCGGCGGCATCGTCGGACGGGTCCAAAAGACACGACAGCGTGCGGACGCTAAATGGAGTGGTGGCGTCAGTCTGCGACACTTCCATGATGTCGCTGTCTTGATCTTCGGAACTTGAAAAGTCAGCTCGCGTGAGTATCGATCCGAGCTCTTGATGGAACGAAGACTGTGCGGCTAAGTCGAGCAATCGTTCCTGACAGAATCCGCAATGATTCAAATGCGACTCAAACGCAACGGTTTGTCGATCACTTAGAGTTCCATCCACCAAAGCGTGAAGGTCATCTATTTCGGGATGCAACGCCAAATCACTCGACTCATCATTGATCACTTGCCCGTTAATCGATTAATCATCGTCGCTTTGCTGGATCGTCATGTTTCCGTCTCGATGTCGAGTTCGGAGACCACCTCGCGCAAACGTCGCACAATGCGGCTGCGAGCGGTGTAGACACTGCCGATGCTGCGATTCAGACGCCGGGCAACTTCTTTAGCGGGCATGCCTTCGATGGCGCATTGCTGAAAACACTCCCAGGACTCACTTGCGAATTCCACTTTGACCCGCATCGCGGCCAAACGAAAAACCTCGCGACGGTAATGCTTCACCATCGCGTCGGTTTGCGGATCGTTATCAGGTAATTCCGCCAGCCAAGCATCGGACGATCCGCCGAGGGGAATTGCGATCGGCCTTCGAGTCAAAGCATTAATGGTGGCCCGACGTGCGATGGTTTTGAGCCACGTTCGAAATTGGCCGCGTCGGGGATCCACGTCAAATCGCGAAATGGCTTGGCTGATGGTGACCAAAACCGTTTGCGTCAGGTCATCGGCATCAGCCATCTGCAAACCATGCCTACGTGCCATCGCAGCAATCAACGGGCGATAGAGCGATTCGAATTCCGTCCACGCATCGTGATCATCGGAGTCACGCAACCTCAAAAGTAGGCTTTTTCGTGTTTGTGGATTCGTCATCCGTTGTTCTGTAATCAGCCGCTCTCAACGCTCGAAGAATCACACGCGACGCAGTAACGCAGGGTTGACGCTAAAAACTTTCACACGGCCGACGAAGTTTTCTGTCAGTCATGTGCCCAATTTTCGCCAACAACGTTCGGACCAGCGTATCCATCCGCCATCAAACCGGGACCAAACTGGACCGCGACGGTTGACATTCTCTCTAGCGGTCTAAAATACAGAACTGTTGAGAACCGTTCTCATTTGATCGCTTGTGATTGATTTTGGCGAAGTTTCTGGCGGCAAAGCTTGAACGCGGTGCAGACGAGCCGGTCCCCAACAGGTCGACGTTGTTTGGTTTATCGAAAGACGGTGACGCTTTCGGGGAGAGCATGCTCCCCTCGTCGCAGACAATTCCTCAACATGATGCCACATAGTCTTCACAGGTCGACCTGATGCGTACGCCAATCGTTTTCCTTCTGCTCTGCGGCTTCGGACTGCCGGCGATCGCTGATTCGCCTTCGTGGCCGCGTTTCCAAAACGGAGGGGAAATGTCGACGGCATCGCAATTGCCTGTCGAATGGTCGCCGGATTCCAACATCGCATGGACGGCGGACATCGTCGGCTACGGTCAGTCCACGCCCATCATCGCTCATGATCAGATCGTGGTGACCAGCACGTCGGGCGAAAACAAAGACAACTATCACGTCTCGTCGTTTGCGACAGCCGATGGAAGCAAACGCTGGCAAGTTGATCTGACCAACCCGTCCCCGTTCGCGAATACACCCATGGTGAGTCGAGCAGCCCCATCAGGCGTCTCGACTCCCAATGGTTTTGTCAATTTTTTCGAAGGCGGGTTACTCGTTTCCATCTCCCCCACGGGTGAAAAACAATGGGAGCGAAATCTCGTCGATGAACTCGGCGCGATTGCCGCTCGACACGGCATTGCAGCGTCATTGGAGTCAGACTTGGATCACGTGTTTGTGTGGGTCGAGCGTAGCACAGACCCCTACGTGATCGCCGTTGACCCTGCTTCCGGCGAAACCATCTGGAAGTCAGATGGTGTGGGATCAACCGCGTGGAGCTCTCCACGCTTGGTCCCGACCAGCGGAGGAAATCACTTGGTCTGCAGCGCGATCGGCAAGATTGTTGGATATGACCCAGCCACTGGGGAGCGGCTCTGGGAGTTCGATGGCATTGCCAATAACTCGTCCAACACGCCCGTTCCGGCGGGTGAAAATCAGTTTTTGATCGGGGCCTCCGACGGGCGTGGAGAAACATCGTCGGGTGCCGCTGCCGCCTACAACGGTTTGATTGAGATCCAGCCAAAGCCAGATGGCGGTTTTGAGGTCGACTACAAGTGGCGAGCTGAGAAGGCCACATCGACATTCGGCAGCCCGATTGTTGCTGGAGATACCGCCGCCATCGTCAATCGTACCGGGGTGTTGTATCGCCTCGACCTGGAAACCGGCGAACAAGTCAGCGTGGGTCGTACCGATGCAGGCGGCATCTGGTCGACTCCGCTGGCTGCCGGTGACCATCTTTACTTGTTCGGCTACAAGGGCACGACAAGCGTGATTTCGCTGGAGGACAACAAGGAAGTCGCTAATAATCGTTGCTGGCCCGAGGTTGCTGAAGGCGGCAAGACACCAGGATTTGGAGGTGGCAACGTACTCTATGCCGCTGCCCCGATCGGCAATCAGTTGCTGATTCGTCGTGGCGATAAACTGTTTGCAATTGGCGAATAACTCACCAGAACATCGTTTACTTCCGTCCCCGACTTCAATACGGATTCATTTGTCATGCGACGCTTCCTTGGCATCGTCGGTTTGTTGACCATTTGTTCGGTCGCCAGTGCTCATTTCCCGTGGATGACCGTCGACTCCGATG
>JBCCJB010000379.1:0-4270 GCA_039028015.1 Planctomycetota bacterium | reverse complement strand
GCTTCATCGAAATCAGAATTGGATTGCGAGCCTTGCGTCTGTGCTAGTTGCGTTGCATCTGGATTGGACTGCTTGTCCTTAACCAAAGCCACTGCGATGAGTAGTCCTGCCGCTGCCGCAACGATCGCCACGATAAATTTTCGTCCGAAGATACTTCCGGACTCCGAATCGCTCGGACGCGGCAATGTCACTGGCGCATGATCAAACGACCCGTCCGAGACTTTCGCATCCGCAACCTGAGCATTTAGCAATCGCAAAGGATGCGTCTTATCAAGGCCTTCCCGCACCGCAGCATCGCTCGCGAGGTCAACGACCCGTGCGGCAAAATCAGAAGGCAGCGAGTCAGCCGTCGCAACCGAATCACGGAAACCCTCGCGGAGGATCAGTCGGTCCTGATGCCAAGCGGCCAGAGCAGCCGCATTGGACGAATCGAGTTCAGGCAAGGAATCGCTACCATCGGCAAGATCAGCGAACAACTCCGGCAGCATCGCTGATTCGTTCAGCGGCTGATCCTGCGGATTTGAATTTGAATTTGACTGTGACATGATAGTTTTTGACTTGAAAACCTCCGTCGTGGAGGGTTTGCCCCCAAATGGCCGAGCATAGCGAAATCTCCTTCGCTCCCGCGTTGCGTCCCGAGTCAGATGTCCACCAAACGCAAAAAGTTCCGCTGATAGAATCATCGCGGCCCGTAAAGCAAGCCAAACGCGGTAAATACGGGCATTTACGAGCATTTGAGCAAAGCGATGGCGAACGTTTCTTCCCTTGATTGGATTTACCGACAGAATCGAACGGCTTACCGGCAAATGGCTCAAGGGGGTGCCGCGTTGTGTCAAATCGTCTCGGACGCGGAATTATCCAGGCCTTTGCAGACCGTTGACGCCATCGGGTGGTTGGGTGGCGACATTTCCGGCTGGAACGTGTTGTGTTTGGCTGGTGGAGGGGGACGGCAAAGTTGTTTGTACGCCGCCGCCGGTGCATCCGTGACGGTTCTCGATTTGTCACCTGAGATGCTGGAATTGGATCGACAAGCCGCCCGCCAGCACGGCTTTTCGGTTCGCTGCATCGAAGGCTCTATGACCGACTGTTCGATGCTTGACCCGTCTTCGTTTGATCTCATCGTGCATCCGGTCAGCACCTGTTACGTGCCCGATGTCCAGCCCGTATTTGCTAGCGTCGCGCGTGTGCTGCGTCCCGGCGGTCTTTACATCAGCCAACACAAATCGCCCATCAGTCTGCAAGCCTCGGCCGAACCCAATGCGGAAGGGCGTTACCAAATTGAACAACGTTATGCGTCCGGCGATCGCCTTCCCGAACCGAAACCTGGCTCGGTCGCGTCGCGACTGCGTGAACCCGGTGCGGTGGAATTCCTCCACACACTCGAGCAATTGATTGGCGGCATCGCCCGATGCGGACTTGTGATCGAAGATTTAATCGAGCCTGATCATCGACGCCCAAACGCACCGCTGGGCAGTTTCGCGCACCGCGCCCGAGCAATCGCTCCCTACTTACGCATCAAAGCAAGACGACGATTCCAATCCCAACCCCATCCGAAATCCGAACGAGCAATTTGGCTGCCGTAAGTAACTTGGCTGCCGTAAGATCGTGTACCAATCACAAGCAAGCTACCGAAACCAATCCTGCCACCGTCGAGGTTGCATCGCGTTACGTTTCACCGACGGACTTGGAGTCTATCAGCAAACGCTTGAGCCAAACGCGCTAGCGTCGGGCGGCATTTGAATGCAAGGCGAGGTCGAGACCCGAAGCTAGCGGCGACGGCTTGTCGTGCGTTGTCGCTGGCTCTCCGAATAGGCTCGAAGCGTTCGGAGTTTATCTCGTCGACGTTTGATAGCATCTTTCGTAGCGGCTGATGATTTGGTCCAAGAAGCAGCCTTGATCAGACGACCAGTGATCAGTGGAAAAGATTTCAACTTCGTGCCATCCGCGAAATCCAGCTGCTTCGACGCAGTTAAGAATTCTTGATATTGGAATGCAGCCGTCGCCCATCAATGCTCGATCAGTCAGCAAGTCTCGCGTCGGTACCCGCCAATCGCATAGGTGAAACGCAAACAGCCGATTGTGCCGCCCGAGCGTTTCAATCTGCGTTTCAAGGTCAGGATCCCACCATGTGTGGTACACATCGACCGCAACGCCAACGATAGGATCGTTCACTGAATCGCAGATCGCATTCGCTTCCGCAATTCGATTGACGCAACTCTTGTCGCCCGCGTACATCGGATGCAGCGGTTCGATAGCGATCTTAACATTGGCTGCCTTCGCATCACTCGTTAAGGCGGCGACACCGTCTTGAACCCAGCCACGTTGAACTTCGAGCGCGACCCCTGGAATCGCACCGACGACAAGGACCAACATCTGAGCGTTCAGAATGGACGCGATCTCGATCAGCCGCCGATTGTCATCAATCCGTTGCTGTCGTTCCGCTTGGGTTGCCGCGCAAAAAAAGCCGCCGCGAACGAGCGCTGGGACACTCAAACCGTGATCCCGAATCATTGCATCAGCGTCGGCAGCGGAAAAACCCTCCAGGGCTTCCTTCCAAACACTGATCCCACGGATGCCTCGTTTTTGATACTCAAGGATCGCTTGGTCGAGCTTGAGCGGTTTGGTCGTTTGCGTGTGAACGGCCAATCGATCCCCGATGAGCGTCCCTTCAGCAAGCACGCGGTCGGTCATCAAGCCTCCTTCCCGAACTCAACCCACCGCTTTTCGTCCGATGAGATTTGCCCAGCAATCGCTAGCCGAAGACCATCGACTCCTTTACGGATCGACCACGGAAAATCACCCTGGCCCGCGACATGCTTAAGGAACAACTCCCACTGAATCTTAAATGCGTTTTCGAAATCAGTGTTGTTGGGCAGTTGTTGCCAAGACTCAAAGAAATTGATCGGTTGTGGAATGTCGGGATTCCAAGTCGGTCGCGGCGTAGCACCGACGGATTGCGCCCAGCATTCACGAAGGCCAGCGACCGCGGACCCCTTCGTTCCGTCCACGTGGACCGTGAAGAGGTCGTCGCGTCGAACCCGTGTCGCCCATGAACTGTTGAATTGGCACGTCACGCCGTTGTTCAAGACAAATATGGCGTAGGCCGAATCGTCTGCCGTGCATCGGTAACGTTCGCCTTTTTCATCAACTCGTTCGGGAAGATCGGTGGACGCGTGCGCGAGAACGCGATCAATGCCGCCAAAGAGATCTTCAATCAAATAGTGCCAATGACAAAACATATCCAGCATGATGCCACCGCCATCCTGCTTGCGATAATTCCATGAAGGCCGTTGGCTGGGTTGCTCAATCTCGTGTCCGGCGAACACCCAATAACCAAATTCACCGCGGACGCTTAGGATATCACCGAAAAATCCCTGATCCCGAAGCATCCTTAGCTTTCGCATTCCTGGCAACCAGAGCTTGTCCTGGACGATCCCGTTCTTGATGTTCTTTGTCTCGCAATGATCAATCAATTCTGTGGCTGCCGACAGATCCTCGCCAATGGGCTTTTCGCAGTAAATTGATTTGTTGTGATCAATCGCGGCTCGAAGGATCGACGGACGCAACTGCGTATTGGCCGCGTCAAAAACAATGTCCGTAGCGGAATCACTAAAGACCTGATCGACATCAGTTGAGTAATCGATGGCACGACCAATGATTGGTGAGGCCACTTCCGTCGCAAGGTACTTGAGCTTGTTCTCGCTTCGTCCCACAAGGATGGGCTCCACCTCGATCGTCTCACCCCTGTCTAACGTCAAGCCACCTTGTCTGATGATCTCCAAAATCGATCGAATGAAATGCTGGTTCGTTCCCATTCGCCCCGTAACGCCATGCATGGCGATAGTCAGTTTTTTCATGATTGCGAAGATGCTTCCAAATTGAAATTAGCTAGCCGATCAACGATGTCTTGCAAGATCGGGATGTCTGAATCGGGTCGGGTCGGCGACCCCGGAAAAGTCAATGATTTGTCGATCCAACCACGTTGCGACAAAAACTGAGCGGCACTGTGCTTGTAGGCCGGAACCGGATCCCGGAACGCAAAAAAACCCAAATACTGAAGCAGATCGTTGAGCTCATAAAAACTAGGGTCGTTCTGCTGCCACAGCACGTCGCGTTTGGCAAATGCTTCGGGGGCAAACGTGCTCAGGCCGAGCAAATAGTCGCTTCCATACATGACCATATCGATTGCCAAATCATTGCCGGTCAGAACCTTGAAATCCGGGCGAACGCGATCTCGCAACCGCAGACGTTGCCACTCCAATTCACGGCT
>JBCCJB010000378.1:0-4280 GCA_039028015.1 Planctomycetota bacterium | reverse complement strand
TCGCGGCTGGCCCGATGACGTTTCGATTGTCTGGAGCGACTTTCAAATCGGTATCGACGCACCTTACCCACGCGAAAGCATCGCTCGCGACTTCGGGTATGTTTCAAAACACATTGTTCGCGAGGCTTACCTGCGACATAGCGGACCCAATCATGACCGTCCCAGTTGGGATCTCACCAGCGTCTTGTTCGCTGTGCGCCCTGACGACCATTATTTTGAACTCAGTCAACCAGGCCGCGTCGAGGTCGCTGATGATGGCTTCACTCAATTTGAACCAGCCACTGACGGGCGTGATCGTTATTTGATTCTTCCGTCCAGTGCGATTTCCCGGGTGGTTGCAACGCAGCGACTACTGGTCTCGCAGCCGCCGCTCAATCGAAACTAACAATTTGCACAGAACTCATCCGTCGCCGCCTTTTTTGCTTCCATTTGTGATTGTCGCGTGCGGCGTCGATGTCGTTGGTCAGCGGTGATGGTTTCGATGCACCTAGGACAGCAAACACCCGCTTCATAATCTGGGTGCTCAGTCATCGCGTACGCGATGGGCCAACCGCAACCGTGGCAAAGCAAGTGTGTGCCAACAGTCAAGCCGTGACCGACTGATACGCGATGATCAAAAACGAAACACTCACCACGCCATCGCGACTGCGACTGGGGGATGAGCTCCAGATATTTCAAAATGCCGCCGCGCAAATGGTAGACCGTGTGATAGCCACGCTGCTTCAGATAAGCCGTCGACTTTTCGCAACGAATGCCACCGGTACAAAACATCGCAATGGCGGATGACCGATGATTCGCTAGCTCGTCGTCAACAAAGTCGGGAAATTCACGAAAGGATTGCGTGCCCGGTGAAACCGCACCCTCGAATGTGCCAATGGCGACTTCGTAATCGTTTCGTGTGTCGATGAGTGTGATGTCGGGATCATCAACAATCGCATTCCAATCGTGCGCGTCGACGTAAGTACCGACAACACAAGTGGGGTCAACGTCGTCGACGCCCATCGTCACAATTTCGCGCTTGAGACGGACTTTGGCTTTTCGAAATGGTGGTGCCGAACAGATCGACCATTTCACATCCAGATCAGCCAGTGGTGTTCGCGTTCCGACGACCATGGACTGCAGATCAGAAATGAATTGACGCAGTGCCACCGGTCGGCCCGAAATCGTTCCATTGATGCCTTCGCGAGCCAGCAACAGCGAACCGCGAATACCGGCCTGTTGCATGGCTGACCGAAGCGGCGATTGCAGTGATGCGTACTCCGGTAAAGCGGTGAACCGATACAGCGCCGCCACCAGCGTCTCATCCTCGTGAAGCGTCACTGACGAGTTCGTTTTTGATGTTGTCGACGACTTAGACAACGAAGTGAGTTGATGCTCTGGCATTATCGTTTTGCGTACGCTAACCAGGCATCAAAATAGGCGGCTGGTGTTGTGCTCATTCCCTTGGCAAACGCGTCTTCAAACCGCATTCCTTTCTCCAGTTCCAGCATGACCATCTTGAGCTTTCGTAGTCGGGACGATTGCAACATCGATCCGCAGACCGCTGCAGCCAATCGATCCGCTCGTTCCGGCGGCAACGAACCGTCGAAGAATGCCGCCCCATCTTTTAATGAACCGATCGCAGTCATTAAGTCCGACTGGGCCGCCTCGCGGGCGATACGGTCTTGCCCGTTATCTCGCATCGCAATCGCCCGTCCAATCCCATCGGCAAACCATCGTGGGATATCGCTGCCCATTGATGAGATTGCCAGGCTGACGACGGGGGCGAGCAAGCGTTGGCCAAGATCATCCGCTTCGTCTCGATCGGTCGCCACGAGAGCCACGTAAGTCGACAAACCATCACTGTGCCAATGGGATTGCCAGTGGGCGGGAATGCCGCGTCGCTCCACCATCGTCGCGAACTCACTGTAGTCGTATCGCCGGGGCAGCACGTAAAGCGTGGCGAGGCCATGAAATATGGTCTCGGGTTGACCGGCAATGCGGCTGGGAGGCCAGATCGTGTCCGCTTCGGCAAGTGCCTTTTCCGCTTGACGCGCGACCAAACCAAGCGTTGATGGGGCGACGTCACCGTAGGCTTGAAAGTGGTCGGTTGTCGTGGTGCTCAATCTCGTCGCATCAACAGACGCCATTGCGAAATGCCGCTGTGCCAACTCATGACGCCGCTGCGTCATTTGCTCAGGGGTTGACTGATTGACCCATGCGATTCGGGATAGCTCACCAACGGGTGTTTGAACCAAATTCGGTTCGAGCTTTGATCCTTCGTCGATCCAAGTCGCGATCAGTTGAATTTGACCTTCGGACAGCGGCGGTCGTCCTCCTGCGGGCATGCGATCGCCGGCCATGCCGCGCAGTTTTTGCACGATCAGACTGTCGTCGCCACGCCCCGGTGCGATCACGGCACCGCTGTCACCTCCGCGAAGCAGTTGAGCAAGCGTGTCCATCCGAAGGCCTCCACGCGTTTGCATGGCGTCGATGTGACAACCAACGCAGTTGTCGACCAAGATCGGCGCGATGTCCGTGGCAAACGATACCGTTTCCATGCCCGATGGTGCTTCAGTGCGAGTCGGAGTTGGGGCGGCAGGTGATGCGACACTGGTGGTCAACGACGTCAGCACGACATCAGCCGACTCGCCATCGAACTTTGCACCAGCGGAGACCCAGGCTTTGAGCGCGTTGAGTTCCTGGGGCGTTACCCGCGTGCCGCCGCGAGGCATGTCGCCGGTCTCGATGGTCTCAATCAGTCGACTCCCTATCGGATCGCCTGCAAAAACAACCACGCCTTCGGCAGGACCGGTCATCAAGTCATTGAAGGTCCGCATTGAAAAGCCGCCGCGGTTGCCGTCGACATGGCATCGTCCACACTTGTTAACCAAAATCGGTGCGACCGTTTTGGTAAAGCTCGGCGTGACATCCATTACGAGTGAGTTCGTATTAAAGACAACATTCGTGCCACTGGAACTTGCCGATGTCATCGTCGAATCGTCACTCGGCTTGGCATCTGGAGGACGTTCGGGACGACGAAACGGGGGCAGGGTGATGCCTTCAAGTTCCAGCATTGCCCGAGCGTTGGCGACTCGATCAATCGATGGCAACAGCGCATCAAACAAAATGCCATCGGCGGCATTCATTGCGATTTTGATTTGTCGCATGGCGGCGGCGACCGCCTCGCCTGATGCTTCGTAATCATCACTTGCAAAAGCACGACCGGCGCGACGTACCGTGGATTCCACGGTTACCACGATCTGTCGATCGCGCGGACTCAATGTGTCGACATCAGCCGCGTTGGCATGGTCGTTTGACCACAACAGCGCGATCAAAAACATCAGCCCCGCCGTCAATTGTGGGCAATCACAACTTGAGCCAAAGCGATCGAGCCCTGCGAAGCGTCCTAGGAATCTGAACATGCCAACAAATCCGTCAATTCAATGCCACCATGCAATCCAGAAATACTCTCGTGAAATAATGATATCGCTCGCTTGATTATAGATGCGAGTTGATGCGACGGGCATCCTGAATGCAGTCCTCAGGCCCGTTTTCAGAGCTTGTTTGAGAATGACCTGGACGTGATTCTTGCGAATCAACACGGCGGAGTGTGATCACCACGTTGGAAACGCCGAAGTGATTTCCGATCAGGTCCCTCCCGGTCCGAGTCTCGGTGAACTGAAAAACGATCTGCGTGTGAGACTTTAAACGCGAATCCAAGATTCCGGGATTAGATCGCTATCACGACGCGAGGTGTCCACAAACCAGCGCGTCGGCGCGACGGTGATGCCATCGGGATGGTTCGCCCACCACGCGGCCCACCAGCTGAACGAGGAATTTGCGATCACGTGATGTCGGGCTTGCGTCATCAGCCAAAAATCGTCGAGATCATTTCGCCGGATGCTTTGGTCGGGAAATCGCACGTTCGGCAGATGTGACAGATGGGTTTGGCACCAGGTGATGTCATCCGAAAAAACAAATACAGGACATGCGATAGGCATCTTTCGCAGCGCGTGTTCGTAATACGAAAGCGGGCATGACACAAACGTTTTGTTCGCGTTCGCGTCGGTCAGATAGTCACCGCGTCGGACATGCAACGACACCGACGGTTGATTTGCGATTTCGTCTCCCAAATCCAGGACCTTCTCCGATGTGGGTCGGGGACAGGTTAGTTCCGTCCGAATCGCGTCGCGTTGATCCTCGAAATACCGAGGTGACTGAAAATAGCCAGTCAGCTGGATCGGCGGGCGAAGCGAGTTGACGCGAGCATCGAAGTGATAGTGCGCTTCGCGGTAAAC
>JBCCJB010000377.1:0-4282 GCA_039028015.1 Planctomycetota bacterium | reverse complement strand
CTCGATTTGCGTCCCAACAGCAAATCATTGCAAACGCTGAGTGGCCAACTGTGTCAAAAATCACTTCGCCGTGCGAACAAAAAGTACGCGCGCGGTGACTACGCGGGTGCCGCAAAGCTGCTCGAAATGATCCCCAACACCCAGCGTGATCAGGCGATCATCGATCAATCTGAACGCGTTTGCAAAACTCTTTGGTTATCAAAGCAATTCGATGACGAACCCTTTGCGTCGCCGACGCTGGGTCGGTTGGCCATGGCGTTTGCCGAGGATCGTCCCCAAGATGACACCGCCGCAGGGCTTGTCAAACAACTCAGCCAATTGGTGAAGGGGAAGCGTCCGTCGATGCGCGATGGACTGGCAAGTTTCCGTGGCCAACAGCACAGTTGGCTGGGCGGCGAATTGGGCGTGCTTGCTTCGCCACAATCGTTTTCGATTGATACCGGTGCCAATGAACGGGCAGCCAACCATCAACCACCTCCCGCGATGACCCGTTACGGCGTCGCAATCGGTTTAGCTCTACATGGCCTAGGATTGGGACGTGTCGGTGGCAATCTGCTCGACAAACCCGGCCTGCTGGCGAAGCTGACTCGCGGCAAATCACGTGCGGTTTGGGGCATCGATGTGGGGGCCTCATCCATCCAGGCGATTCGGATGGAATTGTCGAAGAATCAGCCTCAACCCAAAATCACGCGGTGCGTCCGCGTGGATATCGAATCGCCGTCTTGTCGCGGCGCCAACGCGGATCTGGATTGGCAGCCGATTCTCGCCTCAGCGATCGCCAAGTTACTCGAGCAGATTGATACCGAGGATGCTCCACTGGCGAGCACACCTGTGTGGTCCAATCTGCCGACGGCCGACAGCGTGGCTCGATTTAGTGAGCTCCCGCCCGTCAAAGACAAGGAAGTGACCCGCTTGATTGAGCAAGAAGTCAAAGGGCGAGTGCCGATTCCGGCCGACGAATTGGCACTGATGCAGTGGCACGCGCCGCGACATGAAGCGTCGGGATTTGGGCGACCGCTGACAATCGTGGCCGCGACCAAACGGAACGTTGCGACTCGCGTCGACTTATTGGGCAGCGCCGGATTGAAAATTCAAGGCCTTGTGCCCGAAGCGATCGCGCTTGCGAACTACGCCATCTTCGAGTTCGCTGACATGCTGGAACCCGACGCGGGTGATAAGTCACGTCGAGACAAAAACCCATCAACGGAGGTGACGCCGGACGAAATGCCGGCACTCGCAATGATCGATGCGGGCGCGGCAAAAACGCTCCTGGTGATCGTGTCTCCGATCGCCGTTTGGTTTTGGAGCCAAGAAAACGGAGGCGAAGACATCAACAGTGTGCTCACGCGATTCACTGCGTTGACGGCCGGTCAAGCCGAACGCGGCAAACAGAATCTCGGACAACTCGACCAGCCCGACAAGATCGATGACGCAATTGCGGAAAAGCAGGATGCACTGCGCTTGCGACTGCAGAAACTCGCTGATGAAGCGGGACGCACGTTCCCGCACCTCAACGTCCAACAAACTTGGGTGGTCGGTGGTGCTCAGATGCAGCATGGCTTTCATCGCCGCGTTTTGATGGCGACGTCAGACGCCAGTAGCAAGTGATTCATCAAACTAAACGCCGATCCGATAACCCAACAAAATCGCTCTGTGCGTTGATGGCGGTAGCGGCCTGTAGATTAATTCATCTTTCGACGACCTATTGTTGAACCGGTAGCCGTAGGCGACGCACGTCGACATCTATGTCGCCGCCGGCTACCCGTTAAAGGATTAAATCAACAGAACGCTAGCTTTGGGCCTCGATTTCGCCCAGCAATTCAATGTTGCCGGACGCTAACGTGTTCGGCTCATGTGTTTTCGGTTCGCTACTAGGGAACCGGTAGAGACCTTGACGCCGGTGACGCGGTGGATGTGAATGGTGATTCCAGTTAGTGGCAAGGCAACGATCTCATTCCCGTCCCTACGTTTCTCACGTTGACGAACTCGGTTGATTTTCCCAGCACAGGCCGACTCGCCGCGGTCGATTACGGCACCGTGCGGACGGGGATTGCCATTTGCGATCCGGACTGGATTCTCGCCAGCCCTTGGAGCGTGATTGATGCTCGCGCGGGTCTCTCCGATGCCAGCGCGTTTGTCGAGTTGGCCAAGACCGAACAGATCGTCGGATGGGTTGTGGGACTGCCCATTCACTGCGATGGCAACGAAAGCCAGAAAAGCGTTGACTGCCGAGTGTTTGCCCGTTGGCTGCGGGACGAAACTCGGCTGCCGACGCGATTGTTTGACGAACGATTCACGACGGTCGCGGCGAACCAGCGACTGCGACTGCAATCACCAACCCGCAAGCAGAAGAGGCAACGACTCGATGCCGTCGCGGCTCAGATTCTGCTGGAATCATTCATCGAGGCGTGTCGCTATCACGGGACCATCGCCGGGACCGATGCGGGTGCGGCACCACGCGGTGACATGTCGCTCGACTGAATCGTTTTGGGTTGGCGGATAGCCGTTGGCCTTTCGCTGTTGGCCCGTAGCCCGTAGGCCAGGACGTGTCCTGGCAGCTTGCGTTTCATCTACGTTTGTTGAAACGGTCTTCTCGAAGGCCTCCGAGATAGTCGCATCTTCAAGTTGATCGCGGACACCTATCGATGTGCCGGTTCAACAAAGTGTCAGCTCGATGACTTTGAAAGACAGTGTCTCTAACGTTGTTCGCGGTAGGTTGCGAAGCTGAGGTACACCAGGATGCCGGCAAAGATCGTAAAGGTGATATCCATCAACATGCTGGCGGCACCCATCGGGGCGAGATCCGCCATTCCGGCGACGCCCATGATCAGATCGGCTGCAAAAAGCACAAGCAACAAAATGGCCACCACAAGGCTGATCAAACAGAGCGCCTTGGGCATGTGTGGGGCCTTTTCGAAGTGAAATAAGAAGACGTCGGTTAACTTACGGCGGCCAGTATAGTTAGCCAGCAAAAGGTTTCCCAAGACGGCGCAGCGTCTCTAAACCAACATTGGTGAGATTAGCCGCCACGGTCCAGCTGCAGCGATTGTGGCGGTTGTATCGTCGCGCCGCCGAACAATGCTCTCTGGCGAGTAAATGCTCCGTGGCAAGGAAGCATCCGCTCAGCAAACAACCGGATCAGCATGGACTGCCAATCCGGTCGTTCGTGTTCCCATTCCGATTCGCAGTGGACTACTTCAGCTCGACGGTTCCGCCAGCTTCTTCCACTTCGGCCTTGACCTTTTCGGCCTCTTCCTTCGACACGCCCTCTTTGAGCGTGGCCGGGCAGCCTTCGACCATCTTCTTGGCTTCCATCAACGAAGCACCGGTCAGGTTCTTAACAACCTTGACGACGTTGAGCTTCTTTTCGCCAAACGCGGTTAACACCACATCGAATTCGGTTTGCTCGACCGCCGCCTCGCCGCCTCCATCGCCGCCGCCACCAGCCATAACGACAGCGCCGCCACCGGCAGCTGGCTCAATGCCGTGAACGTCCTTCAGATAGTCGCTGAGTTCCTTGGCCTCTTTCAGGGTCATGTTAGCGATCTTGTCGCCCATATCTTTTGCGGCATCACTGAACTCAGCCACAGCAGTTGCTTCTTCGGACATCTGTCTACCTCAATAACAAAAACGTGAATCGGAAAATGGTTAAGCGATAACTTCGAAACGCGACGCGATATTACGCGTCGTCTTCCTCGCCCTTTTGTTTGATTTGGCTGTTGAGCATCTTTCCAGGTCCGAGCAACGCCGCATTGAGTGTCGCACCGGGACCCAAAATCTGACCCACCAACATTGAGATTTGTTCTTCTCGGCTGGGCCATTTGCTGACGGCTTTGACGCCGTCTTCGTCAAGTTTCTCACCGTCCATCACACCGCCGACCGCGGTGAACAGATCGTATTTCTCTTCGTCTTTATCGAGGCGAACGGCTTCCTTGACGAGCGAGACGAAATCCGTGCTGCCCCACAGCACCGCGACCTGGCCCTTGGCACCTTCGAAAGCGGCGGCCAACGATGAACCTTCCGTTGCCCGCCGAGCCAGCGAATTCTTGACGACCAGCATATGAATGTCTTTCGCGCCCAACTCGCCGCGAAGCTCGTTGGTCGTGTTCGCATCCATCCCAGTGCAATTGACCGTCACCGCATCTTCAACGCCTTCAAGGCGACGCTTGATGTCACGCGTGACCAGTTCTTTGACGTACTTACTCATGGAATTGTCTTATGGATCATTCAGGTCGGGTTACGCAGGACGGGATTACGTCGCGATTCGCACGCTGGGTGACAT
>JBCCJB010000376.1:0-4287 GCA_039028015.1 Planctomycetota bacterium | reverse complement strand
CGCAGTTTTATGTGGCGGCGTCCGTTTGCACGCCCAGTCGTGCTGGCTTGATGACCGGACGCTATCCCGTGCGAAGCGGCATGTGGGGTAATCGGCGGGTGCTGTTCCCCGATTCGGTTGGCGGCTTACCCGATTCGGAAGTCACCGTCGCGGAGTGCCTCAGCGACGCTGGCTACGCGACCGGGATGGTTGGCAAATGGCATCTCGGTCATCGGCCTGAGTATTTGCCCACACGCCACGGGTTTGATTCGTACGTTGGCATTCCGTACAGCAATGACATGGACAAGATTCCATCGGCTCCGAGAGGCCGCGTTGTCTTCCAGGAACCCGACTGGCGACACTTCAACGTGCCGCTGCTGTTTGGAACGTCCGCCGAGCCGCCCGTGGAAATTGAGCGACCCGTGGATCAGACGACCATCACGCGTCGTTACACTGAATTCGCCACACAGTTCATTCGTGAGCACACGCGAGAGCCGTTTTTTCTGTACCTCGCTCATTCGTTGCCCCATGTCCCGCTGTTCCGCAGTGCCGATTTTGTCGGGTACTCACGTGCGGGTTTGTATGGCGATGTGATCGAAGAGATTGACGACGGCGTTGGTCAGATTTTGGCCACCTTGAAAGAATCGGGGTTGGATCAAAACACGCTGGTGCTCTTCACTAGCGACAACGGACCGTGGCTCAGTTTTGGCGACCAAGGTGGTTCGGCCGGTCCTCTTCGCGACGGCAAAGGAACGACGTTTGAAGGTGGCATGCGAGTGCCCGCCATCGCATGGATGCCCGGTCACATTGATGCGGGAACGATTTGCCGCGATCTGACGAGCACGTTGGATGTGCTGCCAACCTTTTCCGCGATGGCAAGTGCCGATTTACCGGAAGGATTGATACTGGATGGTTTCGATCTATCCGCGACGTTGCTGGATGGACAGCCGAGTCCACGGGAGTCGATGTTCTTTTACCGCGGTGATCGATTGATGGCGGTGCGGCACCACGATCACAAAGCGCACTACATCACGCGGACCAGCTATCGAAAAGATAGCAATCGCGCTGAACGTCACGATGTGCCCGAGCTGTACGACCTGAGCGTGGACATTGGCGAAGCACGCAATATTGCGGCCAAGCATCCCGATGTCGTCGAAGCAATCGGTCTCATTAAGGAGGACCATCAGCAATCAATGGTGATTGCTGAAAGCCAACTCGATCGAAAGTAGCTGTTGGCCCGGTGGCAACTGGCGATCGCTGATTTGCACGGTTAGCACTTGGCTTACGGTTGGAGTCGGCCCGGTGGCAACCGTGCATCAGGGCCAGATCCGTGCATTCAGATCTGCTCGGTTATCACCGAGCCTTACAGCTGCGGGCTTGGCGGCAACCGCGTGATTGCTGATTTACCCGGTATCACCATGGCAACGGCGGAGGATGACGCGTCGCGGAACCGAAATTGGCCAAATTGGGTTGAACCGATATACTCCGGAGCCTCGAAGTCAAACGCCTTCACCGACTCTGACATCACGGATTTCGCATGTCCTCGACGCTTCCTGACACTCGTGCTCCCAGTGCCAATGTTGATTCGCCGTTGCTGGATTTGCCGTCGGAGTTAACGCGACATCTGACGATCACGCTAGGGCATCGAGCCGATGTTGATGACGGCGCCGATTCACACGCTCGCTATGTGTATCGCGCGTTGGCCATCGCCGTCCGTGACCGTTTGGTGGGTCCCTGGCGTGAAACATGGGACGCGATGAATGCGAGCGAGGGCCGCAAGGTTTATTACTTGTCGCTTGAGTTCTTGATTGGGCGCTCGTTGACCAATGCGGTGCAGAATCTTGATCTTGAAGATGATGTCCAGCAAGCGTTGTCACGGTACGGCACTCATCTCGAAGAAGTCGCCGAAAACGAACTCGATGCGGGTTTGGGCAACGGAGGCTTGGGCCGGTTGGCGGCCTGTTTTCTGGATAGTTGTGCCAACCTGAATCTGCCCGTCATCGGCTACGGCATCCGGTACGAATACGGCATGTTCCATCAGCACATCGAGGATGGCCGTCAAGTCGAAGACCCAGACCACTGGCTCAAGGATGGCAATCCATGGGAGATCGAACGTGCTGAGGACACTCGTCGGATTCGATTCTATGGCCGGACCGAATTCTTCCACGACGATACGGGACGCATGCGACCCCGCTTGGTCGATACGCGTGATGTGCTCGCGGTGCCGTTCGACATGCCGGTGCCAGGTTATCGCAACAGCACGGTCAACACGCTTCGTCTTTGGAAGGCGTCGACCACGGACGTTTTTGACTTGGCCGAATTCAACGCGGGAAGTTATCCCGAGGCGGTCGCGGCCAAGAACGATGCCGAACAAATCTCAATGGTGCTATACCCCAACGATGCCAGCGAAAATGGCAAGGAGTTGCGGCTCAAACAGCAGTACTTCTTGGTTTCCGCGTCGCTGCAGGATGTCATCGCACGTTGGGTGGATCAACACGGAGAAGACTTCACCGATTTTGGCGTCAAGAACTGTTTCCAGCTCAACGACACGCATCCAGCCTGCGCTGTTCCTGAATTGATGCGGTTGCTGCTCGATGAACATGGGCTGGAATGGGAAGATGCTTGGGAGGTGGTGACACGCTGCATGGCCTACACCAACCACACGCTTTTACCCGAGGCACTCGAACGCTGGTCGGTGGGGCTGTTCAGTCGGCTGCTGCCACGCCTCTTGGAAATCATTTACGAGATCAATGCTCGGTTTTTAAAGCTGGTCGATCAGCAGTGGCCCGGTGATGTCGAAATGCGACGCAAAATGTCGTTGGTCGAAGAAGGCGACAATCCACACATCCGCATGGCGTATCTCGCGATCGTCGGTAGCTTCTCAGTCAATGGCGTTGCTGGACTCCACACGCAGCTATTGGAAAGCGGATTGTTCAAAGACTTCAATACGTTGTGGCCACGCAAGTTCAATAACAAGACCAATGGCGTGACGCAGCGTCGTTGGCTCGCACACTGCAATCCGGGTTTGCGTGAGTTGCTCAACGACGTGATCGGTGATGGTTGGCAAGATGATCTGACGAAGATTCAATCGCTCGAGGGTCATGCCGACGACCCCGAGCTTCAAACACGCTGGGCGAAGGTCAAGCTCGACAACAAACGCAAGTTGGCCGAACACGTCGCTGAACACACCGGCGTCCTATTCGATACGTCGATGATGTTTGATGTGCAGGTGAAACGGATTCATGAGTACAAGCGTCAATTGCTCAACGTGTTGCACGTGATTCATCTTTACGATCGCATCTTGCGTGGTGATACAGCGGGCATGACACCGCGATGTGTGCTGATTGGCGGTAAGGCCGCGCCGGGATATCATGTGGCCAAACTGATCGTGAAGTTGATCAATGATGTTGGCAGCGTGGTCAATTCATGTGCCAAGGCGAACGATCTGCTCAAGCTGGTGTTCTTCCCGAACTACCGGGTGTCAACGATGGAAGTCATCTGCCCGGCATCGGAATTGTCCGAGCAGATTTCGACCGCGGGCAAAGAGGCTTCCGGCACCGGCAACATGAAGTTCATGATGAATGGTGCGTTGACGATCGGCACGCTCGATGGTGCCAATATCGAAATTCGCGACAACGCGGGCGAAGAGAATTTTTTCTTGTTTGGCATGACCGCCGACGAAGTCACCACGATGAAACAAGACTATCGGCCAAACGATTTGATCGCAGCCGACGAAGATATCTCAAGGGTGATGAACCTGTTGGAATCGGGGCATTTCAACCCAGCCAACCCGGGGCTGTTTGATTTGCTAACCGGTGGATTGCGTAGCCCGCACGATCCCTGGGTCACCATCGGCGATTTGCGCAGCTACATCGATGCTCAAGTCGCGGTCAACAATGCGTATCAGGACGCAGCGTTATGGAATCGCATGAGCATTTTGAACACGGCTGGAAGCGGATGGTTCAGTAGCGATCGCACGATTGGCCAGTATGCCTCTGACATTTGGGACGTGCGAGCTATTCGTTGAATCTTCCGCACAACGCACCCTCGCGAAATTGAGGACTGACTACTTCTTACCGACTCGTACATGACACGGCCGCGGGAGGGTCGACCGATGAGATAGTCGTTAACTAGACACCGCCACTTTGCATTAGCCGCACGGCGTTAGCCCAATGGCACTTATTTTAGATCCTTGCCTTGATGTGGGTGGGGTGCCAGACTGTTGGCTTTCGCTCACGGTAGGGCAATTCGGTCATGGTAGACCCAAGCAGTGTTGATCTCGCGACAGAACAACAAGCTCAGTTTGAT
>JBCCJB010000375.1:0-4296 GCA_039028015.1 Planctomycetota bacterium | reverse complement strand
GCCATTGGACCTGGAACGCCACCATTTCCTGATCCAGCGGGCATGAAGGGTTTGATTAAGTTGACTCGCACCAATGAGTTTGTCCGTAAAGGTTTACGCGACGAGAGGCCCATCTTCAGTCGCAAGGCATTCGATCCGGCCCGTGTTCGGATTCGTTGGGTGCGTGGATTGCCTCAGCGGCAACGCATGACGACTTAATCGTCCGCTTCAGAACTCTTGGTCTTTGCTGGGGTTGGTAGTTGCTGGTCGTCTGCGGACCAGCTTCACTCGAAAAGAACTTGAGAAAGAGAAGAACCATCGAACTCCCGAACGAGACGTCCGTGAGCGACGCCGCGACACGCTTTGATTCGCCTGGCGAAGAAACGCCTGCCGAACAAATTGGATATTTTGGCGGCTTGCCACCACAAATGCCCCCAGTCCGAATGCAGCTCAGCGAATCGCTTGACTCGCTCAATGATTGGGACCGCATTGTCTTGATTATCGGTGGGACGATCCTCGGTTTTTGTCTTGGATTCACTTGCACGCTGCTGCTATTGCGCGATGACCAGCAAGGCTGGACGATCACGCTGCTCTGCATCACCAATCTCGTCAATGTGCTCTTCCTGGCGCAGACAGTCCGCATCTCTCGAAACCAAATTCGAGCGATTGAGCGAATGCTGGTCAAATTCAGCTAGATCTGTCGGAAAGGAAGTCCGACTGCCAGGACCATTTGATGTTTGCAGAAGACCCCTGACGCAAGCACTTGCCCGATCGAAGCCAGACGTGTCCTTTGTCCGCGGGTCAGGCCCTAATGGCACCTAGCAACGGTCTTAACACGCCGCAGTCGATGCGATGAACATCAACAGCACGTCACGATTCGTCCCCAATCAGTAAGACACGTGCATTATTGATATCTCTTGCCACTCTGAAAGCGTATTCGAGACGCCGCGTCAGCGCGAGATGATTCGTTGGCGGCAGCCTCGGGTCTCAGCTTTCGGTTGCAATTCAAGTGCCGCCCGACGCGAGCGGCCTGTTGATTTAGTCATCTTTCAACGACCTATTGTTTAACCGGTAGCCGTAGGCGACGCATATCGGAATCTAGGTCGCCTCCGGCTACCCGTTAAACGATTAAATCGACAGGCTGCCACTGCGTTTGCAGATAGGTTCTAGGCTATTGAAACCAATTTAAAGCGATTCGGCGAGCTTGGTTTTGGCTGATTGCAAGAATTGCAACGCTTCCATGGGTGTCATTGCGTCGACGTTGAGTTCATTGAGTTGATCGATCACGGGGTGATCGGCGTAGCCGAAGAGCGTTAGTTGGTACGAGTCCCCAGTGACCGCCGATGTCGTTTGGGTTGGTCTTGAGATGCTTGTTTGGTGATGCGCGACACCATCGTGCTCGCTGGCTTCCAGTTGTGACAGGATCTCTCGGGCACGCTCATTGACGGCGGCTGGGATACCGGCCAGTCGCGCGACTTGAATGCCGTAGCTTTTGTCGGCGCTGCCCGAGATAATTCGATGCAGGAAGACCACTTCGTCTTGCCACTCTTTGACGGCCACGTTGAGATTGGTGATCCGTGGGAGCGTATCGGCCAATGTGGCGAGTTCGTGATAGTGCGTTGCAAACAGTGCCCGGCAACCAATCTGCTCATGAAGATGTTCGGTGATCGCCCACGCAAGACTCAGCCCGTCATAGGTGCTCGTCCCGCGACCGATCTCATCCAAGATCACAAGACTGCGCGACGTTGCGGTGTTGAGAATCCGTGCTGTTTCAACCATTTCGACCATGAAGGTGGACTGACCGCGGCTTAGTTCATCACTGGCACCCACGCGTGCGAAAATGCGATCCGCGATGCCAATCTCGGCTTTGGTTGCCGGAACAAAACTGCCTACTTGGGCGAGCAGCGCGATCAACGCCGTTTGCCGGATATAGGTGCTCTTCCCAGCCATGTTGGGACCGGTGATCAGAAGAATCATGCCGGATTCGGGCGTGGTTGCGCAGTCGTTGGGAACAAATTCGCCTTGCGGCATTTGCACGTCAAGCACGGGATGACGCCCACCTTCAATACGCAGCACGCTATCGGGCGTCATGACCGGACATTTCCAATCATGCTGTGCGGCGACTTCCGCGAGCGCCGCAAACACATCGAGTCGAGCCAAAGCGGAACCGACGTCTTGCAAAACTGGCAAATGATCATGCGTTAGCTGTCGAAGTTGATCGAGAATCGCCAGCTCACGACGTGTGGCTTGCTCATCAGCCGACAACACTTTTTCTTCGTACTCTTTGAGTTCGGCGGTGATGTATCGTTCGCAATTTTTCAGTGTCTGCTTTCGAACGTAAGACGCCGGTACTTTGTCTTTCTGCGTGTTGGAAACTTCGAGGTAATAGCCAAAGACGCGGTTGTAACCAACCTTGAGGTTTGAGACACCGTTTTCGTCCATTTGCTGTTGTTGATACTCGGCAATCCATTGTTTGCCGCCCCGAGCTAACTCGCGTAGTGAATCCAAATCGGCGTCGTAACCTTCGCGAATGAAATTCCCGTCGGCGACCGTGATGGGGCAATCATCTACAAGTGCGGATTCAAGTGTGCCGCGGAGTTCAGGACACAATTGCAACCGGCGTTCGATGCCGTTGAGTGCCTCTGCATCGCGCTGGGTCAAACGTGCTTTTAAGGTCGGCAGACCCGACAGCGTGGCGGCGATTTGAGACAGATCACGCGGTCCCGAACGTTTCGTCGCCAAACGTGCCAGCAAGCGTGACAGATCGTAGGTTTCCGTCAGGATCGCACGCACATCACGACGCAGGCTGTGGTGATCGACCAGTTCAGAGACCGCTTCGGCTCGCAGTTCAATGGCATCGAGATCAATCAGTGGCGCCGCCAACTCGTCCGCCAACAATCGCGAGCCCATCGGCGTCACCGTGCGATCGATCACGCCCAACAGCGAACCTTCACGCGTTCCCGTTCGCATCGTGCGGGTGATTTCCAAGCTACGCCGCGTGGCCGCATCGATTTGGAGCGTCGGCGTCCGATGGTGACTGATGAGCGTTCGAAAATGGTCGAGCGTCGTTCGTTGCGTCTCTTTCAAATACGCCAAGACACCGCCGGCGGCCTGAATCGCGGGCTCGGAATCATCGTCGAAACCAAGCCCTTCGAGCGACGTGACACTGAACTGTTTGTGCAGGGCCTTAACCGAGTCCGCAAACGCAAACGACCATTTTGGCCGAGCCGTCCATGACCACGTGTCCGTTGTGTCGGGATGCAACGATGCGTCGTCTTCGCAGAACAACACCTCGGCCGGAGCGATGCGAGCCAGCTCATCATCGAGTCGATGCCGTGGAAACGTGCCGGCTTCGAATCGACCGCTGGACAATTCCGCCCAGGCGATGCCGATCATCGACTCGGCGTCTGATGCGGTGTTCGAAGGATGCGCATGGTTCAGTGCCCTAGAACGCGATCGCGTGGTTTTGGTCGGACAGTAGATCGCGACCAGATAATTGGGCTCTCGCGGATCGAGCAATCCCTCATCGGTTAACGTCCCCGCGCTCACCAGCCGAGTGACTTCGCGTTTGACCAAACCTTTGGCCGTTTTGGGATCTTCGACCTGCTCGCAAACGGCGGCGCGAAAGCCAGCACGTATCAGCTTATGCAAGTAAGCATCGAGCTGATGATGCGGAAAACCCGCCATGGCCGTCGGATTGTCGCTGTCCTTGTCGCGGCTGGTCAGCGTCAGCCCCAACACGCCGGCGGCGGTTTTGGCATCCTCGTGGAACAACTCATAAAAGTCGCCCATGCGAAACAGCAACAATGCGTCACCGCACGCCTGCTTCGCTTCGTGGTATTGTCGCATCATGGGAGTCATGAGCGAATCGTACCGACACGGATGAGCGACGGAAAGTCGCTCCGTAGCTACATTTGCGAGTACGGTTTGGGACTTAGCACGAATTTATCGATTCGGTTAACCGTGCCGCTGTATTTGGGGACGACCTTGAGCGTTTGCCAGTCGGGATGCTTTCGAAATGCTCTCCAAGCTTCGACGCGGTCCGCTTCGGATGGATAGGTCGTGAGATAAGTCAAGCTTGGCGTCAGCGGACCGATTAAGGCCTGGCCAATGAAGACCGGAGTGATGCCGCAATCCAAAAAGATGGGCACCTCGCCGTTGTTGAACATGTCGACTTTGACGTCGCCCAACCGCTCATTGGGACTCTCGTACAATCGCAGCTCGAGCACGCGATCTTCGTTTTGAAGCGATGCATCGGGAACAATCGTCTTGGGCCAACAATCCATGCCGACGACCAACTCGCTTCGGATTCGCTCG
>JBCCJB010000374.1:0-4305 GCA_039028015.1 Planctomycetota bacterium | reverse complement strand
TTCAAAAAGAGCTGATCCAAACGTGCGTAGAGATTCCAGTCGATCAATCTCAGGTCATCGCCGGGCACGTAATTGCGAAAGTCCGCGAATTCGACGCTCTGACCTTTGCGACGGCTGATGCGTTCGCCTTTCATGCGACCGCGAAACACTTTTCGTGACACCAGCTCAAGCCTTTCGAGACGGCTGAGCATCGCGGGACTCAGCAGCGGTGCGGATTCGTCAGTGCTAGAGGATTCCAACTGTTGACCGGGGCGAGATTGTGTCTCGGCTTGGTCGATTGCCGCCGTGGTGCTGGTGTCGCTCACGATTTTTCTTCGTTGGTCTTGTCGCGATTCCGTTTCGGGTCGTCCGGATCGACCAAGCGTGCCGGGTCAAAGGTGTCGTCATCCAGTCCTACGTTTAGCTTTAAATCGATGTAGGTGTATTCTTCCAACAACACGGCGGGCTGCTTCTCATCCGATGAAGCGTCGGGGTCAAAGTTTTGCGGCCAGTCGATGACTCGAACCCGCACCGGCACACGTTGCTCGTCATCGAGATAGAGACTCGCTTGATAGTAAGTGAGCTCATCACTGGGTCGCGGATGCGTGACGCGATAATGCGTGCAAATGCGATTCTTGATTTTGGCATCCTTGAAAACCTCCACAACGGTGTTGTCGCCATTTGGGTCGGCTTGGATATCCTCGCGAATTAATTCAATCAGTCGTTTGATGATTTGATCGAAGCCAATTTCGTTGATCGGGTAACGGCTCTCGCGTCGCGCCATAATACCGTTGGGATCGATTTGTAGCTGCAAATAGTCGAGCGATCGGCCGCCTTTGCGTACCAAGACTTTGTTGTCGTTCTCACCATCAATGAACAACAACCGGCGATCGCGCAGCAAGGCGGGAGCCAGATAACGCACAAAAACGGCCATCGGTTTGGGCTCGGGTTCGGTCTGAGCTCGCCGCATTTGAATCATCATGAACTGGTATTCTTGCAACTCGCCATCAATGCGTTCCCGCTTCACCAGACGGCATGAGTAATCATTGACTGTCGCAGCGATGTGCTCGGCGTTTTTGGTTGCAATTGCGAGAATCGGTTTCAGCGGATGATCCGAGGAAACGGTTTTATCTGTCGTGACAGATGCGTTTTCCTCACCCGTTACGACGGCACTGACAATCATCAGGCCAATCCAAAGCACGCGAGTTAGGTGTGGTCGCATTCGTTTTCCGCGTGTCAGTGATGCTGTTTTCGCAAGGTTGTCGGCCACCGTTGCAACCTATCCGAAACCGCGTGAGCCGAACGGGCTGGTGTCGAGCTTTGCGTCAAAACAAAGCTTGTTCGGGGCACGCGGAAAGGACGACGGCACACGGGTGCGTGCCTTCCGCCCTTGATTGTAGCCGGCACCCGCCGTTGTGCCGATTGCCAGCTAGTTCTGTTCGCCGAAGGTGAATGACACGCCACCGAATGGCACGATGCCGTAGATGCCCTCGGTAAAGACTTGAGTGACGAAGCGGTCAAATAGCCGAATGGGTGCCGGAGGAATAATGATCACGTCACCATCTTGGATCCAGATTTCATCGGCCGGATTGGACTGTTTGCCCAGGATCGCACCACGTAGATCCAGCAGTGTCGACAACAGTTCCCAATTGGGCCCACGGCGGAACACGACGACCTGTCGTAGATTGGCACCGGGCACGTAACCGCCCGCCAAACTAATCGCACCCAAAACCGTCGTTGGTGCGGTGATTTCAAACTGCCCGGGCTCGAGTGCCTCACCAAGGACATAGATGAAGTGTGGCGCTTGCTCTTCCAGGTTGGGTTCCACTTCTAACCCAGCGGCAATCGCGTTATACCGCAAATTGATTTCGCGTTTGAGCTCGGCCAACGTCAAACCCTGAGCCGGAACACCGCCGATGCGTGGCAGACGAATCGTGCCCTCCGGTGTAACTCGTTGTAATGTGGTTTGAGCGTTGAAACCTTCGCTGCCCGAGATAGCTTCGCGAATCTGTCGAGCAATGCTTCCCGTCTTCACCGGCGTCACATCGATCGAGGGCTCCGGGTAGAACTTCTGATACCGCTCGTTAAGCACTTCGCGAAGTTGATCGATGGAGCGACCGGCCGCGTACACTTCGCCGATAAAGCGTAGTGTGATCGTGCCGTCCGGCTGCACTTCCAAGCCACGTTCGAGCGAGCCGCGCGTGAGCTTTTCGTCCGCCTCGGATTCAATCAACAATTCATCACCGACGACAAGGCGGTACGAACCGCTGGTTTGCACACTGCGAATAAGAAACGTGAGTTGAATTTGATCGCCGGCCCGCAAGCGATACTCGCGGATCGGTGCTGGTCGGGCAGGGCCCGCATAACCACCCGGCCCGTACAGATTGAACGGAGGTGCTTGGGGACATCGCCAGCATTGGCATTTCTTTGGACTGCGATGTCCAACACCCAAATACGTCTGCACCTCGTCACAACATCCAACACCATCTCGGTCGACACATCCACCACATGATGCGCAGTGGACGTTCGAATAAGGTGACGCGAATTGATGTGATGCGGGCGTCGGCCAGTGCCCGAACGGTTCCAATGGTCCTGAGATCGCGTTGTATCCCGCATTCAAATACCCGGGCTGCATGCCGGTTGATGGTAATCGTGAGGGCAGTGATTGAGGTGAGGATGCGACAGGCTCGTTCGGACCGCCATCGTTCGGCTTGGTTGCCGGCGGCGATGTTGACCGCATCAGATCTGGCTCAACAGCCGGATTCAATTCAGGACCGTCGTCCGCAAACCGCTGCTGCGGAATTTCATCTTCGTTACGCAACGCATCTGTCTCGCTGGTGTTTGGCAAACCGCGCGGCGTGACGGGTGTGAGTCGAGGTAGAGGCGGTGGAATACCGCGTACATCCTCTCGCTGCTGTTCCGGCAGACGTTTCGGTAGGCCAATTCGTTCATCACGATCGTCGATATTGAGATCGCTGGGCGAACGAATCGTGTCGTTGAAATCGGATGGCGTGTCGTCCACAAAATCGGTTCGCGGCAAGGCGTCCTGCGGCTGACTGCCATCGGGCCACTGACTTAGCCACGCATCGGCTTCACGCTTGTTTTCAGACGCTTCAAATGGCTGGCCAAGCGGAGTGGGAATGGCTTCCAAACTGAGATCCGAATTCGCAGTGGCGTCATCCGATTTGGGGCTTGGTGGTTCGGGTCTTGGTGGAATGAGTGTGCGGTTGCGAGATTCGAATCGTGCTCGGGCTTCTAGTTTGGCCTGCTCGGAACGAAGAATGCGTTGCTCTTGATCCATCATGAATCGCCGAGCACCCTCGGTGTCAATTGGCTCACCCACGGGCATATCAGAGAGATCGGTCTGCTTGGCATCCGTTGGCGATGTCCGACGCGGTGGAATATCGAGGTTGAGCGGTGCCAGCAAATCATCATCGTCAGCGGCCAGATGAAACGGAATTTTGACTGGCAACGTTGCTGGTGCGGGTGCCGGCGCGAGCGTGGGAACACCGGTTCGAAGCTGCGTTGCGACGCCGTTTGGTCTTCCGTGCTGGTCAATCGACGTTGGCGTGTGAACCACTTCGTTGGAACGCTTTTGACCGGTCGCCCACGGATTGACGATCACTTGAGCAACCGCGACATCGCTCAGAGCAATGATCGCAACGCACACCAAACTCAGTCGAGCCATCAAGTGACAGACGAAGTACGTTTCAGCTGCGAGTGATGACTCACGTTTCTTACCAGAGGACTGAATCATGATGTCACGCAAAATCAAAGCGGTGTGTTGGAGAACGCAACGAAGACACTGACGGTCAGTCCGGATATTCATCACCAAAACCATCCACGCCGGTGGACGGATCGGCCCACGATGGGATTGACCAATGTCGAAGGTGGCGGCTGCGTCGCGACCGGCCGCGATGGTTTGGATATCGGTCGTTCGATCACGGCTGGGTCTGGCGGCAATGGACCACTGGACGTCGATGACGCACTCGCGTGATTGGATCCCATGCTGGGAATCCGTGACGAGGTCGCGGCAGATTGAGCCAGCGATGTCGACGCACCGGTTGGGGCGGTCATCGGAACCGGTCCGAGAGACTGATGCGTGCCAGCAAACTGTGTTGGCGTCAAAATCGAAATCGGCAACTCGCTGGGCAACTGAGTCACCAGCCGAGACTGGCACTGGTGCACGATCGCGACATCTCCGGTCAAGGATGCCGATCGCTGGAGTGCCTCGACGTTCTGACGTGTCGGCGCGTGGGCAACCACAGTTTGCAGAAGCGGTTTGGCTTCGGCCGGCATTTCGCGTTGCAACAGGGTGCGTCCGAG
>JBCCJB010000373.1:0-4306 GCA_039028015.1 Planctomycetota bacterium | reverse complement strand
GGCCCCGCGTCGGCCGTGGGAACGATTGCGGGATCATTTCGCGACTACGTCAAATCGATTTCGTTTGACGGCGATGTGCCTGATCTCAAGGATTTGCCTGACGGCTGGCGAATGGGCAAAGACCGTCCGATGCGTTTTGCCACGGTTGATATCAACACGCCAGGAAAACAGCTTGATCTCAGTATTTCCAAGCTGTCGATCATGGGATCATGGGATTCGTTTGCAACCCAAAACGTCAACCGTTGGCGTGGTCAAGTTGGGCTCGAACCATCGCCCGCGCCACTGGGCGGGGCGGAATCGCTGACGACTGAAAATCTTGATGATGAGCGGCCGTTGCTGTGGGTGGACATCCAAGGCATGCCGTCGGGCGGGGCTGCATCGATGTCACCCAATGAATTCGCAGGCGGTGTTTCGGGCGCCCCGTTTGCTTCAGGTGGCCAGTTTGCGTCAAGTGGCCCGTTCGCATCCGGCGGATCATTGACCGCCGATGGGTCATCGGGTGGTTCAAGCGTTCCGCGTGATTCCAGTGCGGAGAAAGTCGATCCGCATGCTGGGCTGCCCATGAATGCTCAGGAAGCGGTCGCGAGAGCGAAAGCGACCCAGCCGGAAAAGTTTCGCATGAATTCTGGCGGTTCCGGCGGAGACGACTCGGATCTGAAGTTTGCCGTGCCCGATGGCTGGCGTCCGGGCCGGAAGAGCATGATGCGCAAGGCAGCGTTCAACGCGGGCCCCGAGGACGCTTCCGCAGAAGTCACCGTGATTCAAGCGGGTGGTGATTTGCGAGGCAATGTGGCCCGCTGGATGGGTCAAGTTTCATCCGACGGTGTGCCCGATGCGGACGTGGACGCGATGCTGGCTGGAAGCGAGTCGGTCGTGGTTAGCGGACGCGACGCACAACGATTTCGCATCTTGCCGGACGAGGACGACCAAACCGCGATCGATGCGACAATTGTACCCCTAGACAACGGCATGAGCCTGTTTGTCAAAATGACAGGGCCGAAGGCGACCGTTGCGGCTGAAGACGATTCGCTGAGTTCGTTTCTCGATTCGCTTCGTTTTCGGTAAAGCAGCCAGGCGGCGGTCTGTCCGGTCACCACTCGGCTCGGTGATCACGGGGCACCGCGAAACTTAAGCCACCCGGTTGCCACCGGGCCAACGGCTCAACCCCGGCGTAAACTGTAGTCGTTCTGCATATTTCCAGCTCTCCGCAAGTGTGATATGGCCTCGGTCCCCACCAACTTTCCCACCGCAAAAACGGCCCCCGCCTGGTCGCTCGAAGCCTTTCAGTGGAATCTCTCGCTGAGCCAGGTGCTCAAGGCGGCGGGTTCGCTCAAGATGACCGTGGGCCTGTTCGCGGTTTCGATCGTGCTTGTCTTGGTCGGCACCCTCGCCCAAGACGAGCTCAACATGCAGGAAGTGAAGGAACGTTATTTCCTGTCGTGGATCGCACCGCTGCATGTGGACGACTTTTTTCCGCAAGCATTCTATCGACATACCGAACCGTTTCGGTTGGTGATTCCGTTTCCTGGTGGAGCACTCGTCGGCGTCCTGCTGTTTGTCAACCTGATCGCGGCCAAGATCACGCGGTTCAAGCTACAAGCCTCCGGAAAGAAGCTCGCAGCGGGCCTGGCCTTTTTGGCCGCTGGCATGGGTGTGGCGGCTGCCATCATCTTCTTGGGCCACAATGACGATGGGCTGCAAGGCACACCGCCGATGAGTTACGCCCAGTTGTGGGCCGGGATCTTAGCGATTGTGGCAATCGGTTCGATTGGTACCGCGATGGCCTCCAGCAGCGCCGCGACCTCGGGCATGCGGGTGACGGGCTATGTGATCGCGGCGCTGATGGGCGTCAGCGTCATTGTGATGTTGGTGACTGGATTCCAGTTGTCCGATTCGGGTCTGCGAATTGTTTGGCAACTCGCCAAAGGTCTTGGGGCCGGCTTGATCATGCTGGTCGGCTGCCAATTGGCATTTGGAAAACGCGGCGGCAACGTGCTGCTGCACCTGGGCGTCGGTTTGCTGATGATTGGGCAATTCGCTTTTGGTGATCGTCAGCTCGAACAACGTCTCAGCCTCGTTGAAGGCGAATCGACTAATACCTTCGTCAACTTGGACGAAGTCGAGCTGCAAGTCATCCAAACCCAGGATGGGATTGAAGACGTCATTGCGATTCCCGCCCAGCGTTTGCTCGCATCGCAGCAAAACGAGGCCACGATCTCGGGAGAGGACTTGCCATTTCAAGTTCGCGTGCTGGAGTACTTTGAGAACTCGGACTTGACCGATCCACCGGAGTCCAACTTGGCGGATTCGGGTGTCGGGATGACCGTTGGTGCCGTCGCGAAAGAAAAGTCCGGCGGTGCCGACATGGCCATGAATCTGCCGTCGGCCTACGTGGAACTGCTGGACGACCAAGGCGAGCCGATTGGGCGATATCTCGTCAGCCAGGCGATCAACGATCGCGAAATGCTAATGCCCGATGGCAAGTCCAAGGACATTTTGGACACGATTGAAGTTGCGGACCGCACCTATGAGATTGGCTTGCGACTGCATCGCGAGGTGAAGCCTTACTGGGTGCAGCTGGAAGATGTGCGACGAGTCAATTACAGCGGTACCGACACACCCCGAGATTATTCCTCGTTCATTCGCATCGTTGATCAAGAGACGGGAGAAGATCGCAAAGAACGCGTGTGGATGAACAATCCGCTGCGTTATCGCGGCGAAACCTTCTATCAGTCCAACTACACCTCATTGCCTGGCGGTAAAGAACTAACCGGGATCCAAGTGGTCCGAAATTCGGGCTGGTTGATCCCGTATGTGGCCTGCAGCATCACAGGACTTGGCATGCTGGTGCACTTCTGGGGCACGCTGACGCGATTCATCAATCGGCGTCGTCGCGAAGTTGCGCGCGAATCGTTCGGCGAGTTTGATGCTCCGGTGCAATCGTTTGCTGCTGGGAGCGGCAAGCAACCTGAGCCGGCAAAGCTGGGATCGGGCGTGTCAGCTGAGCCGACGGCGCTAGCCGCGGGTAAAGTAGGTAAAACGCCACGAACATCACCGGAGGCTAGCGCCTTCCGCTCAGAGTTTGAAAACGACACGCAGAGTGTCGATCGTCCGCAAGGCAGCAAACGGAATTGGGCGGTCACGGCTTGGGTGGGGACATTAGCGGCAAGTGTCGCGTTGCTATTGCTGCCGACGTCGGCCTTAAAGAACACAATCAAACCAATCGATCGTGATCTGACATTCAATTTTCACGATGCCGGAACAATACCGGTTCAGTTTGGCGGCCGTGTGATGCCATTGGACGCGTACGCGCGGCAGACACTCAAGGCGATGACGAACAAAGAGTCATTGCCGCTGGACGGTGCACCGGGTGACATCAAGGATCGAGTCGACTCGCGAAAGCTGTCGGCGGTGCAGTGGTTGTTTGAGGTCGCCAGCGATGAGCCCAAACTTCGCTACCTGCCGATGTTCCGAATCGATTCTGAGCCGATCCGAGCGGAGCTGGACCTGAATCGCCGCGAAAGCAAGCTCTACTCGCTTGATGACTTGGGCCGCAATCTTGACCGGTTCACGCGACTGGTCAGCGAAGCTCGAGCAAAGGATTCGATTGATCAGGACTTCAAGGACAAGAAGCTAATCGAACTCGACATGCGAACGCGGCAGTACACGATGGCTGCGTCGGCGTTCCGATTGCCCGTCCCCGATGAATTGCCCGCCGACCTGTTTCCTGAGGGCACGAGCGAACAGACCATCCAGTTGTTCTCGCTCCGCCGACTCGAACGGCAGATGGATTCGTTGCGAACGATGCCGGCTCCAGCGATCGTTCCTCCCACTGATACGGTGGACGATGAAATCGCGACGCCGGACTGGGCTGCGTTTGCCCCGGCATTTTTTGATATGGCCCGAACGAGTTCGATCGAGGCGTTAGGGCCTCCGGGCGTGCGAACCTTTGCGGAAATGCTGCAAGCCTATGCCAGCGAGGACACGGTCGCTTTTAATGAGGCCGTCGATGAGCACCTCACTTCGGTTCAAGCGGTCGGTGTTCGCGGTTACGACACGACGGCGGTTGCTTTGGAGCGTTGGCTGGGCGGATCAGCACCGACAACAGTCGCCAGCATGTTGTACATCTTGGCAATCATTATGGGGCTGGCTGGTCTAGCGATGAATGCTCCGCGGCTCAACGCTGCCACGTGGGCGACGGTTGCGATCGCGTTCATTGTCCACACGATTGTGATTGGTGCTCGAGTCTATATCACGGGTCGCGCACCGGTGATCAATCTTTACTCATCGGCCGTTTTCATTGGTT
>JBCCJB010000372.1:0-4317 GCA_039028015.1 Planctomycetota bacterium | reverse complement strand
GTCTTTGGCCAAAGCCGCACCAGCTCTGCCAGCTAATTGTACTAAAGTTTACGGTGGAGGAAATAGCGGTTGGGGTTCCGGCACTAACGCCGATGGCATCGCTCGTTTCAATCGAGACCTACTCGCGGGTGTCGCTTCCGTAAGGCACCACCGCCCGCCCTACGGAAATGGTTTTAGCGGAGCAGCCCTTTCCAGTATTCGCGCTGCGCGCACCATCGAAAAACGAATTAAATTTTGGCCTCATCGACCTCAAAACCGCAGCGGCGCAAGTAGCTCGCCATTAAGACGCGCTCATTGTTGTCATCATCGACAACCAACACGCGAATGCGAGGACCACCAGATGCGGTGTCTTTATTAGTCGACTTCGCAACGTTAGACGTTGGCTTCTTACGGGCTTCACGCGTGGCGTGAGATCGCTTCGCGGAACCCGAATCGGCATCGCTGGATTTTTTGGATGCCAACTGATCGATGGAGCAAAGCGCACTCAATCCCTCATTGAGCGTTGTGGTCGCCAATTCGGTTTCGCCATCAGCAAATAGCTTCGAAGCCAATTGAATCCGCATCGTCGCGTCGTTAATGCGATTTCGCAACTTGTGGTCACGTTGTTTCGCCTCGTCGACAGGCGATCGGTTGTGTGGCTTCGTCGGCTGCGTCATTAATTCACCACGCAGAATTCGAACATCCGCCGGTGCGTCGACGCCAACTGAGACCTGTCGCCCCTTCACGTTCAGCACTTCGACTGTAATGCCGAGCGAGGGGAAGACAATTTGATCGTTGACGTTTCGGGATAAGACTAGCACGTGAGCCCCTCGGTTTCGAATCCGTTCCCGGATTCTAGGTGACGCACCCGGCGGTCTTCCGTAACCTGCCAGCACGCTAGTCTACGTTGCTTCCTTGCGGCTTGAGCCCCGATCCTATTTACCAGGTAATTATGGCGAAGAGTCAAGCAAACCTTACGACTCGAGAAAATACGGTTTTGCAAGGAATTTTCAATGCTAATTTTGCACCTTTCTGACCAATCTCAGAGACGCGCAAACCTCGATCAGAAAATGTCCGGTTCCTGATCGATCGAATGACCAACCAGAAATCGAAAATCACAGCCTTGATCAGCCTGTGTGACCTCCTGCTCGAACAACCGAAGATAGCCACGGTCCGCCAACGGCCTCGGCGGTGGCAATTGTCGGCGTCTTCGCTCGACTTCCGCGTCGTCGACATGCCAGTGGATCGTGCGCTCCGGCACGTTGATTTCGATCTCGTCGCCTGTTTGCACCAAAGCGAGTGGACCACCGGCGGCACTCTCTGGTGCGATGTGCAGCACGCATGTGCCATAGCTTGTGCCGCTCATCCGGGCATCGCTGATACGGACCATATCTTTGACTCCCTGCTCGAGTAGCTTCTTTGGCATCGGCAGCATGCCCCATTCCGGAAACCCGGGTGCGCCCAAAGGACCCGCGGAACGAAGGATCAGCACGCTGGATGCATCCACGTCCAAATCAGGATCATGAATATTCGCTTTCATTGACGGATAGTCATCAAACACCACCGCGCGACCGCGATGCTGCAGCAACGAGCCATCCGTCGCAATCGATTTGATCACGCAACCGCTGGGCGCTAGATTGCCACGCAAAACGCAAGTGCCGCCCGATGGTGCCACCGGATCATCAAGCGATCGGATCACGTGCGCATTAAATCGCTCGGCGGATTCAATCTGTTCACCCAAGGTGCCACCGGCAACGGTAGGACAATCCGTTTGCAAGTACGGACTCAAGATCCGCAGCAGCGCCGGCAAGCCACCTGCTTCATAAAAATCTTGCATCAAATATTCACCGCCGGGACGAATATTGGCCAAGACAGGCACCTCGCGAGACAACTCATCAAAGCGATCCAGCGTCAGCGGCACACCCAACCGTCCCGCGATCGCGATCAGATGCACAATCGCATTGGTGCTGCCGCCGATGGCAAGCGCCGTCTTGACGCCGTTCTCAATCGAATCCAGCGATAACAAATCATTGGGCCGGAGTTTTTGCCACGCGAGATCAACCGCGCGCCGTCCGGTCTGCGTGGCCAACCGGCTATGGTCGGCCATCACAGCGGGAATGGTCGCCGAACCCGGCAAACTCATTCCCATGGCTTCGGTCACGCACGCCATCGTGCTGGCCGTTCCCATCGTCATGCAGGTGCCTGCCGATGCGGCGATGCAATTTTCGACCGCGTTCCACTCGCGATCGCACAACTGGCCGGCCATTCGCATATCAAAGTACTTCCACGCGTCGGTACCACTGCCAAGCGTTTGATCCTTGTAGTGCGCCCGCAACATCGCTCCGGCGGGCAGAAAGATTGATGGCACGCCGGCGCTAATGGCTCCCATCAACAACGCCGGCACGGTCTTATCGCAACCGCCCATCAGCACGGCAGCATCAATGGGATGGCAACGCAAGACCTCTTCAGTCTCCATCGCCAACAGATTTCGATACAGCATCGTCGTCGGCTTCATCATCATTTCGCCAAGTGACATGACGGGAATTTCAACCGGGAAACCACCTGATTGAAGAATTCCACGTCGCACCTCCTCGGCGCGATCGCGAAAGTGCGAATGACACGTGTTCGTCTCACTCCACGTGTTCAAAATCGCAACGACGGGTTTGTCGCGATAATCGGCATCGTCAAAGCCCATGCCCTTGAGCCGACTCCGGTGCCCAAACGATCGCAAATCATCCGGACCAAACCACCGATGTGAACGCAATTTTTCCGGCGATCGATTCTGGTCAATACGTTCTGTCACGAATGTCTATCTCGAAAATCATGTTTGCCCACGGTTGGTCCATCAGCGTGTTTTACTGGCACCACCTTCGCTCGGCGAGTCGACCAAGAATGCATCATCGTTTTGGGGCGTGTTGAGACTCCCGCGGACGCGCTATCATGATCGGGGCGTCACCAATGTGTTGATCAAAATCTCACCGGAGCAAATCCGACATGAATGCGTTTGGAAACGCCAGCGTTTCTCGGGATACGGCCGAACACCAACGACTGGCCGAGGACGGTCGCCGAGAGAAAAACTGGAAGCGTTGGGGACCTTATTTGTCCGAACGACAATGGGGAACCGTTCGCGAGGACTACTCCGCCGGTGGTGATTCCTGGCGTGATTTCACACACGATCAGTCACGCAGCCGGGCTTACCGCTGGGGCGAAGACGGCTTGCTCGGATTCACCGACCGACAATGTCGTCTGTGTTTTTCGATCGCGTTATGGAACGGCAACGATGCGATATTGAAAGAGCGTCTCTTTGGCTTAACCGGGCCCGAGGGCAACCATGGCGAGGACGTTAAAGAGCTCTATTACTATCTCGATAGCACACCGACGCACTCGCATGCGGTCGCACGTTACCGCTATCCGCACGGCAAGTTTCCTTATCAGCAATTAGTTGCCGAGAATGCCACACGCGGCTACCACGATCGCGAGTTTGAACTACTTGATACTGGCATCTTTGCTGAAAATCGATTCTTCGATGTGACAGCGACTTACAGCAAAGGCGATGACAACGATCTGCTTATTGAAATCGAGGTGACGAATCATGGACCGGAAGACCATGAAATCACAGTCTTGCCAACGCTTTGGTTTCGCAACACTTGGGTTTGGGGATGTCGCCATGAAGGCTGCACCGCTAAACCTCGGATCACTCAAATCGCAGATCATGTTGTTCAAACCCAACATGATACGCTTGAACCGTTTCAATGTGCTTTCGAGGCGGACACATCGAATCCAACACCGCTTTTATTTACCGAGAACGAAACGAATTCTGAGCTTCTGTTTCAAACCGAAAACTTCACGGCATATACGAAAGACGCTTTTCATCGTGCTGTGATCGACGGTGACAAAAGTGCGACCAACCCCAAACATCACGGCACCAAAGTTGCCGCGGTGCATCGTTGGCGACTGGCACCGGGAGCATCTCAGACCCTTCGCGTTCGTCTAACCAGCACGGCGCTGTTGAACGGTCATCCACCGGATCTGAAAGATAACTTCACCGATGTGATCAAGGCGCGTGCCAACGAGGCGGATGCGTTTTATGACGCTGTGATGCCAATGACGATGGCGGCCGAACAACGCCGCATCTCACGACAAGCGTACGCGGGATTGATGTGGACCAAACAGTTTTATCACTACATCGTTGCCGACTGGCTCGATGGAGATCACGACGTGATGCCACCACCCGATTCGCGACACCAAGGCCGAAACCGGAACTGGCGACACTTGTATTGCCGCGACGTGCTCTCAATGCCGGACAAGTGGGAATATCCCTGGTTTGCCGCTTGGGAT